>DASYZF010000058.1:0-2304 GCA_035946515.1 Gammaproteobacteria bacterium
CTCGGACCTGAACCGCACCGCCCGCGGTCTCCTGGAAGCCAACCTGCCCTTGCTCTGGGTCGAGGGTGAGATCTCCAACCTCGCCCGTCCCGCTTCGGGCCATCTCTATTTCTCCCTGAAGGATGCCCAGGCCCAGGTGCGTTGCGCCCTATTCCGCAACCGCAGTGCACTGCTGCGCTTCAAACCCACGGACGGCATGCACGTGCTGGTGCGCGGCCGAGTGAGCCTCTATGAACCCCGCGGCGACTTCCAGTTCCTGGTCGAACACATGGAAGAAGCGGGTCACGGTGCCCTGCAACGCGCCTTCGAGGAACTGAAGAAGAAGCTCGCCGCCGAGGGTCTGTTCGACGCCGCCCTGAAACGCCCGCTGCCTACGGCGCCCCGCCGCATCGGCGTCATCACCTCCCCATCCGGCGCGGCCATTCGCGACATCCTGAGCGTCATCCGCCGGCGTTATCCCCTGGCCCGGGTGCTGCTCTACCCCGTGCCGGTGCAGGGCGAAGGCGCCGCCGCCAGGATCGCCGCCATGCTGCGCCTCGCCTCGGAGCGCGCCGAGTGCGACGTGCTGATCCTCGCCCGGGGCGGCGGCTCCCTGGAGGATCTCTGGTCTTTCAACGAAGAGAGCGTGGCCCGGGCCATCCGCGCCTCGGCCATCCCCGTGGTGAGCGGCGTGGGCCACGAGATCGACTTCACCAT
The DNA here is from genome assembly GCA_035946515.1 of Gammaproteobacteria bacterium. Classification (GTDB taxonomy): domain Bacteria; phylum Pseudomonadota; class Gammaproteobacteria; order Natronospirales; family REEB76; genus DASUBN01. The sequence goes on from DASYZF010000058.1 coordinate 697, forward strand.
CGCCGACTTCGCCGCGGACTTGAGGGCGCCGACGCCCACCGGCGCCGCGGAACTGGTGACGCCCGATGCGGGAGCCTGGCGTACCCAGATCACGGAGCAGGCCCTGCGCCTCCGACTCGCCCTGGAGCGCCGCTTCGAGGGCTGGCAGGAGCGGCTCAGCTGGTGCCAAGGTCGCCTCGCCCAGCTGCATCCGGGCCGGGTGCTCCGCGACCGGGCTCAGCGGCTCGACGAACTGGAGTTGCGTCTCAAGCAGGGCATGCGTCGCCAGTTGCAGCAGGAGCAGGCTCGCCATGCCGCGCTCGCCGCCCGCCTGCGGGAGCACAGCCCAACCCAGGGTCTGCGTCGCACCAGCGACCGCTTCATCGGCCTCGCCCAACGCCTGCAGGCCGCCGCCCGCGCCCACGGCCTCGCCGCCCGCAACCGCGTGGCCCTGGCCACCCGGGCCTTGGACGCCGTGAGCCCGCTCGCCACCTTGAACCGCGGTTATGCCATCGTGAGCGACGCCGCCACCGGCGCCGTCATCGGTCATGTGCGCGATGCGCGAGCCGGCCAGACCATCCGCACCCGGCTCGCCGATGGCAGCCTATCCGCCGAGATCAAGACTGTCACACCGGGAGACAAGCAATGAGGCTGCTCGCGGCGGCGCTTTGTCTCTCCTTGCCCGTCATGGCGCTCGCGGCCGACCTGCCCGCATCCGAACCGGTGCCGGGCGGCGTCGCCGTGGTGCTGCTCCCCTTCAGCGGCAAGACGGCGCCCAGGGCGAAGCTGGACGGCAGACCGGTGATGGTGGTGAAAAACGGAGAGCAGTGGTTCGCCCTCGTGGGCATCGCCCTCGAGACTGTGCCCGGCGCACTCTCCCTGGACCTGAACCAAGGCGGCGCCGCTCCCCAACAAGTGAGGTTCGATGTCAGCCCCAAGCAATATCCGGTGCAGGCTCTCACCATCACCAATCCCGAGATGGTGAATCCCACGCCCGCGCAGCTGCGACGCATCGAGCGCGAGCAGTTGCATCTCGACAAGGTGGTGAACCGCTGGCGCAAGACCAGCACGCCCGGCATCGGCTTCATCTGGCCGGGCAAGGGCCCCGAGACGAGCCCCTTCGGCGTCCGCCGCGTGCTCAACGGCGAGCCCCGCAGCCCCCATACCGGCGTCGACCTCGGTGCGCCGGCCGGCACCCCGGTGCACGCGCCCGCGGACGCCGTGGTGGCGGACGTGGGACGGTATTACTTCTGCGGCAAGACCCTGACGCTCGATATGGGCGAGGGCCTCTACAGCATCTACTGCCATTTGAGCAAGATTACCGTGCGCCCAGGGCAGAGGGTGAAACAAGGCCAGCTGGTGGGCCGCATCGGAGCCACCGGCCGCACTACGGGTCCGAACCTGCATTGGACGGTGAAGCTGAACGGCGTGGCCGTGGACCCGGGCGTGTTCCTGGGCGCCAACGCCCCGCCGGCGCCGGTGCTGCCCATGGCCGTTGCGACTCAGGCTGCACCGGCGACAACGCATGCAGCCCCCGTAGTGACGACTGCCGTTGCGCCCGTGGCTGCTACGCACAAATAGTCCTTTCGATTTAAAGACGGCATCCCGCCGAAATCCGTTCCGCCGCCT
>DASYZF010000059.1:0-2420 GCA_035946515.1 Gammaproteobacteria bacterium
CAAGGAGGCCCGCGTCCAGCGCCACGAGTTCATCACCGTCGAGCACCTGCTGCTCGCGCTCCTGGACCTGCCCCAGGTGAACGAGGTGCTGCGCGCCTGCGGCGCCGAGGTGGAGAACCTGCGCCGCGAACTCGGCGACTATGTGCAGGAATCCACCCCGCGCCTCGATTCGGAAGAGGCCGACGTGCAGCCGACCCTGGGTTTCCAGCGGGTGCTGCAGCGGGCGGTGCTGCACATCCAGTCCTCCGGCAAGAAAGAGGTCACCGGCCTCAACGTGCTGGTGGCGATCTTCGGCGAGAAGGAATCCCACGCGGTCTACCTGCTGGGCCGGCACGGCGTCAGCCGCCTCGACGTGGTGAACTACATCTCCCACGGTATCTCCAAGGTGCACGACGAGGAGGGGCGTGAGGTCTCCCAGGAGGCGGGAGAGGAGGACGAGGAAGGCGGCGGCAAGGCCGGGCGCAACCCGCTCGAGCTCTACGCCAGCAACCTCAACCAGCTCGCCAAGGAAGGCAGGATAGATCCGCTCATCGGCCGCGAGCACGAGATCGAGCGCACCGTCCAGGTGCTGTGCCGCCGCCGCAAGAACAACCCGCTGTTCGTGGGTGAGGCCGGGGTAGGCAAGACCGCGCTGGCCGAGGGCTTGGCGCTCCTCATCGTCGAGGACAAGGTGCCCGAGGTGCTGCGCGACGCCACCGTGTATTCGCTCGACATGGGTGCGCTCATCGCCGGCACCAAGTACCGTGGCGACTTCGAGAAGCGCCTCAAGGGCGTGATGGCCGAGCTCAAGAAGGATCCGGACGCGATCCTGTTCATCGACGAGATCCACACCGTGATCGGCGCCGGCGCCGCCTCCGGCGGCGTGATGGACGCCTCCAACCTCATCAAGCCGGTGCTGCAGAACGGCGGGCTGAAGTGCATCGGTTCGACCACCTACCAGGAATACCGCGGCATCTTCGAAAAGGACCGGGCGCTGGCGCGCCGCTTCCAGAAGATCGACGTGCCGGAACCCACGGTGGAGGAGACGGCGCGCATCCTGAAGGGCTTACGCCACAAGTTCGAGGAGCATCACGGGGTGAAGTACCCCAACAAGGTGCTGGAGACGGCGGCCGATCTCGCCGCGCGTTTCATCAACGACCGGCACCTGCCGGACAAGGCCATCGACGTCATCGACGAGGCCGGCGCCAACATGCGCCTCAAGCCCGCCGCCAAACGCCGCCGCACCGTGACGGTGCAGGACATCGAGGAGATCGTGGCCAAGATCGCGCGCATCCCCCCGAAGAGCGTCTCGGCCTCCGACAAGGAAGGCCTGCGCAACCTGGAGCGAGACCTCAAGCTCGTGATCTACGGCCAGGACAAGGCCATCGGCTCGCTGGGCTCCGCCATCAAGATGTCGCGCTCGGGGCTTGGCAACGAGAGCAAACCGATCGGTTCCTTCCTGTTCTCCGGGCCCACAGGCGTCGGCAAGACCGAGGTGACGCGCCAGCTGGCGCTCATCATGGGCATCGAGTTCGTGCGTTTCGACATGTCCGAGTACATGGAACGGCACACGGTCTCACGGCTCATCGGCGCGCCCCCGGGCTACGTGGGCTTCGACCAGGGCGGCCTGCTCACCGACGCCATCCTGAAGCATCCGCACTGCGTGCTGCTGCTGGACGAGATCGAGAAGGCGCATCCCGAGGTCTTCAACCTGCTGCTGCAGGTGATGGACCACGGCGTGCTGACCGACAACAACGGCCGCAAGGCGGACTTCCGCAACGTGATCCTGGTGATGACCACCAACGCCGGCGCCCAGGAGATGGCGCGGGCCTCCATCGGTTTCACCCAACAGGACCACTCGCCGGACGGCATGGAAGCGATCCGCCGCCTGTTCAGCCCCGAGTTCCGCAACCGGCTCGACGCCATCATCCCGTTCAACAACCTGGACGAGCGCACCGTTGCACGGGTGGTGGACAAGTTCGTCATCGAGCTGGAGGACCAGCTGGAGCAGAAGGGCGTGAGCCTGGAAGTGGACGAGGCGGCTCGCGCGCTGCTGGCCGTGCGCGGCTACGACCCCAAGATGGGTGCGCGGCCCATGGCGCGGGTGATCCAGGAGGTGCTGAAGCGGCCCCTGGCCGAGGAGCTCTTGTTCGGCAAGCTCGCCCAGGGCGGCAAGGTCGCCGTGAGCGTGGTGGACGGGGAGTTCCACATCCACACGGAGCCGGCCACGCCGAAGCTGCCGGCCCCGGCGCACTCAGAAGAACATTGATTGGATGAGCGAAAAAGATGCCGCCCAGTGGGCGGCATCTTTTTTATTTTCCGCGGAAGACGATCCGGCCCTTGGTGAGGTCGTACGGAGTCAGTTCGACCGTGACACGGTCACCGGTCAAGATGCGGATGTAATGCTTGCGCATACGCCCGGAGATGTGGGCGAGCACCAC
>DASYZF010000060.1:0-1887 GCA_035946515.1 Gammaproteobacteria bacterium
GCCGGGTCTTTAAAAGTCCGCCCCATGTTCGGGGGTCACGGCCTGTACCTCGGCGCGAGCTTCTTCGGCATCGTGCACAAGGGCAGCTTGTATATGCGTACCGACGAGGGGAGCCGTCCCGCCTACCTCGCCAAGGGCAGCCGGCCCTTCAATCCGCGCGGTGCCAAGGAGCTGCACCGCTATTACGAGGTGCCGGCCGAGGTGCTGGAAGACGCCGAGACCCTGGCCGGATGGGCCCGCCGGGCCTGCAAGACCCGCGACTGAAGCTCAAGATCGCGCGGGGTTTGCCGTCCTGTCATTCGCGGCCCCGTCGCCCACACTATATAATTCGCAGCTTTCCCCAATCGAACCGCCCCTTCTATGGCCATGACCCTGCCCACGCGAGTCATCCTGGCCGCCGCGCTACTGGCCGCGGCGTGGTTCACGGGGCTCGGCCAGCGCGACCTGTTCCAGACCGACGAAGGCCGCTACGCCGAGATCCCCCGGGAGATGGTGGTGAGCGGGGATTGGGTCACCCCGCGCCTTAATACCCTCAAGTATTTCGAGAAGCCGCCGCTGCAGTACTGGGCCACGGCGGTGGCCTACGAGGCCTTCGGCGCCACCAACGCCACCTCGCGCCTGTGGACCGCGCTCACCGGCTTCCTGTGCCTGCTCATGACCGGCTACGCCGGCACGCGGCTGTTCGGCGCCAGGAGCGCCTGGTCCGGGGTGCTGATGCTCATGGGCAGTGTGTACTTCATCATCATGGGCCACTTCAACACCCTCGACATGGGGGTGAGCTGCTTCATGTGCGGCAGCTTGTTCGCTTTCCTGCTGGCGATGGAAGCGAGCGAGATGAAGGCGCGCCGCGGCTGGATGTACGCCGCCTGGGGCATGGCGGCGCTCGCCACCCTGAGCAAGGGGCTCGAGGCGGTGGTGCTGCCGGGTGCGGTGTTCCTGCTCTACGTGCTCATCAAGCGCGACTGGGCGCGCTTCAGGCAGCTGCACTTCGTGGGCGGGTTGCTCATCTACCTCGCCATCGCCGCGCCCTGGTTCCTGCTGGTCAGCCTGCGCAACCCCGACTTCGCCCAGTTCTTCTTCGTCCACGAGCACTTCGAGCGCTTCCTCACCACCGTGCACCACCGGGTCGAGCCCTGGTGGTTCTTCATCCCCATCCTGCTGTTCGGGCTGTGGTGCTTCCTGCCCCAGTTCGTCCGCGCCCTGGTGACGGCGCTGCGCCGGCGGGAGCCGCCGCTGGAGGCGGGGCGCTTCGACCACGGCCTGTTCCTGTGGCTGTGGTGCGGTTTCATCTTCCTGTTCTTCTCCCTGTCCGATTCCAAGCTCGGCAGTTACATCCTGCCGATCTTCCCGGCGCTGGCGCTGCTCGTGGGCCGCGAGCTCGCGCGCCTGAAGCGTGGCGACGCCATGCTGAGCGCGCTCTGCTGCATCGCGCTCGCCATCGCGGCCCTGTGGCAGGCGCCGGAGCTGCAGCGCCACGGGGGCAGGATCCCGGTGGAGCTCTATCAGGCCTTCCTGCCCTGGCTCATGACCGGTTGCGGCCTGCTGCTGCTCACGGGCATCGCCGCTTTCCTGTGCGCCTATCTCCACAAGGTGAGCGCCGGGCTCGTGCTGCTGGCGGCGGGCATGTTCCTGGCCACCCAGACGGTGTCGGCGGGGGCGCAGGTCCTGTCGCCGGTCTATTCCCAGCACGGCCTGGCCCTTGAGATCGCTCCCTACGACAAGCCGGGTCAGCCCTTCTACAGCCTGAACGACTATCCCCAGTCGCTGCCGTTTTACCTCGGCCGTACCATGACCATCGTGGCTTACCAGGGCGAGCTCGAGTTCGGCATCGGCCGCGAGCCCCAGAAGTGGATCCCCGACCTCGACACTTTTGCCGCACAATGGCGC
>DASYZF010000061.1:0-5232 GCA_035946515.1 Gammaproteobacteria bacterium
GGATGGCGACGAGGTAGTAGCGCACGTCGAACTTCATGCGCGTGTCCTCGAAGGGCTCGAAGCCGCACTCGTAGGGCGACTGCTTCTGCGCGTCAGGGCGGCGCGAACCCAGGAAGCTGCTGGCGATGAACCCTGCCCCCAGCAGCACGCAACCGAACAGCATGCCGCCGATGAGGAAGATCAGGATGGGAACGTAGTTCGCGAGCATGAGCTCCTACCTGGGGACAGGACGGCGGCGCCACTTCTGGCTGCCGCCCACCGGGGCGCGGTGCTCCGGTGCGTACGATTCTGGTGCCGACGAGAGGACTCGAACCTCCACGGATTTCTCCACTACCACCTCAAAGTAGCGTGTCTACCAATTCCACCACGTCGGCAAGTCGTTCATGCGGCCTGCCGATAAGCGGGCAGCAGCAAAGACATACAATTTTAACGTATCGGCCCAGCAAAAAGCGATGCTGGAGGCGCGGGATCAGTGCTTGACAGACGTCCCGGCGGCAGGTGCCGCGACAGGGGCAGCCTTGGTGGACGGCGCCGCCGCCTGCTGCTGCGTGGGCTGGCCCGTCTGCACGACGACGCTCTGGCTCACGGGGGTCGAATGGCGCGCGAGGTAGGCCATGCCGAGCGCCAGCGCGAAGAAGATCGCGGCGAGGATGCCGGTGGTGCGGCTCAGGAAGTTGGCGGAACCCGCGGCGCCGAACACGGTGCCGGAGGCGCCGCTGCCGAAGGCGGCGCCGGCGTCGGCGCCCTTGCCCTGTTGCAGGAGGATGAGGCCGATGAGCAGCACGGCCACGATGACCAGCAGGGCGACCAGGATGTTGTACAGCATGTGAGATGACTCGACTGGATTATTGGAGTTACGTATCAGGCGCGGGCGGCGGCGCAGATGGCGAGGAATTCTCCCGCATCCAGCGAGGCCCCACCCACCAGGCCCCCGTCGATGTCCGGCATGCGGAACAGCTCGGCGGCGTTGGCGGCCTTGACGCTGCCGCCGTAGAGGAGACGCACGTCGCCGGCTATTTTAGCATCCTGGGCCGCGAGCATGCTGCGGATCAGGGCATGCACTTCCTGGGCCTGGTCGGATTTCGCGGTGCGGCCGGTGCCGATGGCCCACACGGGTTCATAGGCGACGACCGCCCCGCCGAAGGCCGCGATGCCAGCGGCGCCCAGCACCGCCTCGAGCTGCCGTGACACCACCGCGGAGGTCTCCCCCGCTTCCCGCTCCGCCAGGGTCTCGCCCACGCAGAGGATGGGTGTGAGGCCCGCCTTCTGGGCGGCCATGAACTTGCGCGCCACCAGGGCGTCGCCCTCGGCGTAGAGGGCGCGGCGCTCGGAATGGCCGACGATCACGTAGCGGCAGTCGAAGTCCTTGAGCATGGGGCCCGAGACTTCGCCGGTGTAGGCGCCGTTGTCCTCGGCGCAGAGGTCCTGGGCGCCCAGGCTCACGCCGCTGTCCTTGAGGGCACGGGCGAGGTCGGCGAGGTAGACGAAGGGGGGGCAGAGCAGCACCTCGGCGGCACTGCCGGCTTCCGTGCCCTGGGCCACGGCGTTGGCGAGGCGCAGGGCGCCCTCGCGGTTGCCGTTCATCTTCCAATTGCCCGCCACCAGAGGCTGACGCATGTATTCGGTATCCCGGGGTATCCGGTTGAGGGGCAGGGTAATGCGGCGCGGAGCTTACTTGAGGGGCTGCAGGTAATCAAATCCCGGCGGCGGCCCGCACGGCGGCGGCGATGTCCTCGGCGAGGCCCGCCACGGCGGCGGCTTCCTCACCCTCCACCATCACCCGCACCACGGGCTCGGTGCCGGAGGGTCTGAGCAGCACCCGGCCGCGCCCGGCGAGCTTGTGCTCCACGGCGGCCACGGCTTTCTTGACCCCCTCTTCCCCCAAATCCACCCGGGACGGGGTCTTCACGTTCACCAGCACCTGGGGATACTTGCGCATGGGGGCGCGGGCATCCGCCAGGGTCTTGCCGGAGACGTGCAGCGCCTGCAGCACCTGCAGCGCAGCGATGATGCCGTCGCCGGTGGTGGCGCGGTCCAGACAGATGATGTGGCCGGAGTTCTCGCCGCCCAGGGTGCCGCCGGACTGTTCCAGCATGGCGAGTACGTAGCGGTCACCCACCGCGGCGCGCTGGAAAGAGATGCCGGCTTCGCCCAGGGCCTGTTCCAGGCCCAGGTTGCTCATCTGCGTGCCCACCACGGGGCCCTGCAAGCCGCCATCCGTCTTGCGCGACATGGCGATGATGTAGAGCAGCTCGTCGCCGTCCACGATCTCGCCCCTGTGATCCACCATCAGCACCCGGTCGCCGTCGCCGTCGAAGGCGATGCCGAAGTCGGCATTGAGCTCCAGCACCTTCTGGCGCAGCGCTTGCGGATGGGTGGAGCCGCATTGCTCGTTGATGTTGAGGCCGTCGGGGCTCACGCCGATGCAGGTGACCTTCGCGCCCATGTCGTCGAACACCGCTGGAGCCACTTTGTAAGTGGCTCCGTGGGCACAATCCAGCACCACCTTGAGGCCCGCGAGCTTGAGGCCGTAGGGCACGGAGGATTTGCAGAACTCCACGTAGCGCCCGGCGGCATCCACGATGCGCTTGGCGTTGCCGAGCTGGCCGGACTCCACGGTCTGGAAGGGTTTGTCGAGTTCCGCCTCGATCTCGGACTCCACCGCGTCCGGCAACTTGCGGCCGTCAGCGGAAAAGAACTTGATGCCGTTGTCGTAATAAGGGTTGTGGGAGGCGCTGATCACCACGCCCGCTTCCGCGCGCAGGGTGCGGGTGAGATAGGCGATGGCCGGTGTCGGCATGGGGCCGAGCAGGCGGGTGTTCACGCCCGCGGCGGAGAGCCCCGCCTCCAGCGCCGACTCGAACATGTAACCGGAGATGCGGGTGTCCTTGCCCACTAGCACCGTGCTCTCGCCGCTGCGCGCCAGCACCCGACCGGCGGCGCGTCCGAGACGCAGCACGAACTCGGCATTCATGTGGGCACTGCCCACCCTGCCGCGCACGCCGTCGGTGCCGAAATACTTCCTGCTCATGACGGGAATTCTAACATTTGAGGCACACAGGGATGTGCGTGACTGAAAGGGGATACTGCGCCAAAAAAAGAATTCAACCCCTGGCGCGGACACGTGCCGCGCCAGGGGTGCGGCTGAAAAGCCCCGGGTCCGGCGTACAGCGCCGGACGGACAGCCAGGATGGCTGTCCTGGCCCCGCGCAGATTGCAGGAAGCAATCTGCGCGGGGCTTTTCAGCTCGGAATGGAGCGAGGCTTTGCGAGCGCCGAGGTGACCTTCAACGCGTCCACCGTGGGCCCCACGTCATGGACGCGCAGGATGCTCGCTCCGTTCATGGCCGCCACCGTGGCCGCGGCCACGCTGGCATGCAGGCGCTCTTCAACGGGCTTGCCGCCCAGGAGCGTGCCAAGCATGGACTTGCGGGAAAGACCCGCCAGCACGGGATAACCGTGATGCGCCAAGTCAGGTAGTTCCCTGAGCAAGGTCAGGTTATGCTCCAGGGTCTTGCCGAAACCGAAGCCCGGATCCAGCGCGATGCGGGCTCTCGGGATGCCGGCTTGTCGGCATGCTTCGGCCCGCTCCAACAGGAACTCGGTCACTTCCCGGGTCACATCCGTGTAATGAGGAGCCTGCTGCATGCTGCGGGGCTCACCCTGCATGTGCATGAGGCACACGGCCGCGCCGGATTCCGCCGCCGCTTCCAGCGCGCCCGGCTGACGCAGGGCGTAGACGTCGTTGATCATCACCGCGCCCGACTTCACCGCGGCGCGCATCACCTCCGGCTTCGAGGTGTCCACCGAGATCCGCACACCCGGCTCAGCGGCGAGCCGCTCGATGAGCGGCAAGACCCGCGCGAGCTCTTCCTCCACGGTCACCGGCGCCGCGCCGGGCCGGGTGGATTCGCCGCCCACGTCCAGGAAGTCGGCGCCCTCCTGCAGCATGCGGCGCGCATGGATCAGCGCCGCCTCGAACTCCACGAAGGCGCCGCCGTCCGAGAAGGAGTCCGGCGTGCGGTTGAGCACGCCCATCACCCGCGGGTGCGAGAGATCCAGCCGCTCCTTCTTGAGCTCGAGATGCATCGCGTCTCCCATGAAAAAGCCGGCGTCAGGGACGCCGGCTTCCATTCTAAAGCCCCGGCTCAAGCACTCAGTGCTGGCTAGCGGGGCCTCCGATCTTGCCCTCGGGGCTCGGGACCGTCTTGGCAGGCTCCCGGGCCACGGCGGGTGCGCCGCCGTTGTGGTCCGCGTCCGACCAGCCCTCCGGCGGATGCGGCTCGCGGCCGGCCATGATGTCGTCGATCTGCCCGGCATCGAGGGTCTCGTACTTGATGAGCGCCGACGCCATGGTGTGCAGCTTCGCCATGTTCTCCTGCAGCAGGGACTTGGTGCGCTGATAGTTGCGCTCGATGATCCCGCGCACTTCCTCGTCGATGCTGCGCTGGGTGTCGCCGGAGATGTTCTTATGCCGCGTCACGGAGTGGCCCAGGAACACCTCGCCCTCCTCCTCTTCATAGGAGAGGGGCCCCAGCTTCTCCGACAGGCCCCATTTCGTGACCATGCTGCGCGCGATGTGGGTGGCGCGTTCGATGTCGTTGGAGGCGCCGGTGGTCACCGACTCCACGCCGAAGATCAGCTCTTCGGCCACGCGTCCGCCGAACAGGCTGGAGAGCTGGCTCTCCAGGCGGCGTTTGCTGTAGCTGTAGCGGTCGTCCTCCGGCAGGAACATGGTCACGCCCAGGGCGCGGCCGCGCGGGATGATGCTCACCTTGTAGACCGGGTCGTGGTCCGGCACCAGCCGGCCGACGATGGCATGGCCGGACTCGTGGTAGGCGGTGAGCTTCTTCTCCTCGTCGCTCATCACCATGGAGCGCCGCTCGGCGCCCATCATCAGTTTGTCCTTGGCCTTCTCGAACTCGTCCATGCCCACGGTGCGCTTGTTGGCGCGGGCCGCGAACAGGGCTGCCTCGTTCACCAGGTTGGCGAGGTCCGCGCCGGAGAAACCGGGCGTGCCGCGCGCGATGATGGCGGGCTTCACGTCGTCGCCCATGGGCACCTTGCGCATGTGCACCTTGAGGATCTGCTCGCGGCCGCGCACGTCCGGCAGCGGCACCACCACCTGGCGGTCGAAGCGGCCCGGGCGCAGCAGCGCCGGATCGAGCACGTCCGGACGGTTGGTGGCAGCTACCAGAATCACGCCGTCGTTCGATTCAAAGCCGTCCATCTC
>DASYZF010000062.1:0-11530 GCA_035946515.1 Gammaproteobacteria bacterium
CCGATGATGCTGAACAGGTACATGCGCTTGCGGCCGAAGCGGCCCGCGAGCCAGCCCGTGGGCGGCGTCATGATGGCCGCGCCCACGATGTAGGAGGTGAGCACCCAGGCCACCTGGTCCTGGGTCGCGTTGAGGGTGCCCTGCATGTTGGGCAGGGCCACGTTGGCGATGGTGGTGTCGAGCACCTGCATCAAGGTGCCCAGCATCACCGCGATGGTGATCATCGCGGTGTGCTGTTCGCCGGCGGCCGGCTTGGAGAAGTTCATTGCGGCTGGGGCGGCGCCTGGCTCGCGTCGGCCGCGCCGAACAGCGGGTTGTAACGGGTGTCGATGTCGACCTCGGCGCTCATGCCGGCCCGCAGGTCAGGGCCGTCCGCGTCCGCATCGATGGCCACGCGCACCGGGATGCGCTGCACCACCTTCACCCAGTTGCCGGTGGCGTTCTGGGCCGGCAGCACCGAGAACACCGAGCCCGTGCCGGGGGCGATGCTCTCCACCGTGCCGCGCCACTTGTGGCCGGAGTAGGTGTCGACGGTGATCTCCACCGGCTGGCCCACGTGTACGTGGGTGAGTTGGGTCTCCTTGAAGTTGGCCTCGATCCAGCGCTTGCCGCTCATGACGAGCGCGAACACGGGATGCCCCGTGGCGACCACGTCGCCGGGCTTGATGTCCACTTCGGTCACGACGCCGGCGGCCGGCGCCTTGACGGTGGTGTAGGAGAGCTCGAGGGCGGCCTCATCGCGGGCGGCGAGCGCCTGCTTGTAGCTCGCCTGGTCGGTGTAGGGCAGGTCCGGGTTGCCGTTGAGGCTGGCGCGGATCTGGGCGATCTGCTGCTGGGCCACGGTGAGCTCGGTGCGCAGGTTGTCGAGTTTCGAGGCCGACACCACGTCCTGTTTCACGAGGTTGGTGTTGCGGTCCACCTCGCGCTGCAGATAGGCGGCGTGGGCTTCGGCGCCGGCGAGCTCGGCCTGCTGCACGCGGATATCGTTGCGCACGTTCTCGAGGTTGGCGTTGGCCTTGTCGAGCGCGATCTGGAAGGGCTGCGGGTCGATCTGCAGCAGCAGTTGGCCCGGGGTCACGGCCTGGTTCTGGCTGACGGGCACCTGGGTGACCCGGCCGGAGACCTGCGGGGCGATGCTCACCTGGTCCGCCACCACGTAGGCGTTGTCGGTGTCTTCGTAGCGCTCGCTGTGCATCCAATACCAGAGACCGAGCACCACGAGGACGATGGGCAGGGCGACCATCAATATGAATCGGCGTGCGCGCGGGTTCTGCAGCAGGCGCGTCGGGGAATTCATGCTTTGACTTCCTTCCGGGGGCATGGGAGAATGGACTAGACGGTCTAGTCTAATTTGATAGGTAGGCAATGTCAAACATTTTAACGGCTAAACGCTACACCCTCGCGGCGGCGGGCTGCCTGGGGTTCCTAATTTCCGGGGCGGTCTCGGCCGCGACCCTGGACCAGGCGCTGGTACAGGCCTGGCAGAACAACCCGACCCTGATGTCGGAGCGGGACACCCTGGCGGCGGCCGACAGCCAGTTGGGCGCGGCCGAGGGCGGCTACTACCCCCAGGTGAAGCTCTTCGGCGGCGTGGGCACCGCCCACCAGGGCGTGAACTTCATGGCCATCCCGGGTTTCGCCCTGCCGGTGAGCTATGTGGTGCTGAACACCCGTGAGATCGGCGTGGAGGCGGATCAGGCGCTCTATGCCGGCGGACGCATCAGCTCCGGCACCGACGCGGCCCAGCATGAGCGCGACGCCGAGGAGGCTAGGCTGCATGCCATCGAGCAGGACGTGTTGCTCACCACCACCCAGGCCTATATGGACGTGCTGCAGTCCCAGGCGGTGCTCGCCCTCGAGCAGAGCAACGAGAAGGTGCTGCAGGAAGCCCAGAGCCAGGCCCAGGCGAACTTCGACAACGGCGAGGTCACCCACACCGACGTGGACCAGGCCAAGGCCCGGCTCGCCGGCGCCCAGGCGGCGCGCATCCAGGCGCAAGGCGCGCTGGCGGCGGCCCAGGCCAACTACGAGCGCATCGTCGGCGTTCTGCCGGATGCCCTGCAGCAGCCGGCGCTTCTCACCGACCTGCCCAAGAGCGAGGACGACGCGCTCGCGCTCGCCGACCACAACTACGGCGTGGTGGCCGCCGAGCTCGCCTCGGCCGCGGCCCAGGACAAGGTGGACGTGGCGGAGAGTTCCCTCAAGCCCTCCGTGGAGTTGACGGCCCAGGTGTACAAGTCCACGGAGCCGCAGTTCCTGTTCGAGCACCTGGACAACCGCTCCATCATGCTCAACTTCTCCATGCCGCTGTACTCGGGCGGCACCCTCAGCTCCGAGCTGCACACCGCCCAGCACCAGGCCGACAGCAGCGCACAGCAGGCCCTGGACGCGCGCCGCCAGGCACGCGACCAGGCCATCCGGGCCTGGCAGGGCTACCAGACCGCCACCGCGGGTCTCGCCGCCATCCAGGTGGAGATCACGGCCGCCCAGTCCGCCTACGACGGCGTGCAGGCCGAGCATAAGGAGGGTGAGCGCACCACCCTGGACGTGCTGAACGCGGAGCAGGAGCTGCTTTCCGCCCAGGTGAACCAGGTGCGCGCCCAGCGCGACGAGATCGTGGCGGAATACGCCTTGAAGGCGGCCACCGGGGTGCTCACGGCCGCCGACCTGAAACTGCCCGTCGGGATGCAGGGCTCGATCCATTGAGGTGACGGCCATGGCAGCACAAGCACAGCCTGACGAGAACAGCGGCACCGCCCCCGGCGGACGCGAGGCCAAGCGCGAGGCGATCCTCGAAGGCGCCCGCAAGGTGTTCCTGGACGTGGGTTTCGGCGCCGCCAGCATGGACGCCATCGCGGTGGCGTCCAAGGTCTCCAAGCAGACGGTCTACAACCACTTCGGTTCCAAGGAAGAGCTGTTCGCGGCCATGATCCGCAGCACCTGCGACCGGATGCTGGTGGCCTTCGAGGAGGCGGCGCGGAGCGGCAAGCCCGACGAGACCCTGAGGGTCATGGCCCACCAGGTCATCGGCCGGGTGCTGGAGCGGGACCGCCTGTCCCTGTACCGCATCCTCATCGCCGAGGGTCCGCGCTTCCCCGAGCTCGGGCAGATCTTCTACGAATGCGGGCCGCAGGTGACCCGCAAGTACCTGGCGGACTACTTCACGGAGCAGAACAGCCGCGGCACCATGCACGTGGAGGACCCGGTCATCGCCGCCGAGCAGTTCTTCGGCATCCTCTCCGGCTGCAACTTCAAGGCCCAGCTCGGCATCGAACCGGCGCCCACGCGGGCGTTCATAGACCGTTACGTCGAGAACGCAGTGGCGCTCATGATGCGCGCCTACGGCGGACCCGCCCGCCGTTGACGGCGTGCCGCTTATAGGGCGGAACCCGGACATATCCCCGGCTGTCCAAGCCCCCAGTGCTAGACTGGCGCGGCTTCTTGGTCCGCGTCTCGCCACTTCGGGGGAGCCCATGTCGAACCGTCTCGTCTCCGTCGCCGCCTTCGGCCTGCTCGTCGTCTCCGTGCTCCCTGCAAGCGCCGCCACGTCCGGCGGTGGGCAGGACGTCCTGCGCGCCACCCTCGACAACGGCCTCAAGGTGGTGATTGTGCGCAACACCCTCGCGCCGGTGGTGGCCACGGAGATGAACTACCTCGTGGGCTCCGACGAGGCGCCCGAGGGCTTCCCGGGCACGGCCCACGCCCTGGAGCACATGATGTTCCGCGGCAGCCCGGGGCTCTCCAAGGACCAGTTGGCGGAGATCGCGGCGGCCATGGGCGGCGACTTCAACGCCGACACGACCCAGTCGGTTACCCAGTATTTCTTCACGGTGCCCGCCGAGGATCTGGACGTGGCCCTGCACATCGACGCCCTGCGCATGCGGGGGCTGGATGCGAGCCCGGCGGAGTGGGGCAAGGAGCGGGGCGCCATCGAGCAGGAAGTGTCCCGGGACCTGTCGAACCCCCAGTACGTCTTCTACTCCCAGCTCCTGGGCACGCTGTTCGCGGGCACACCCTACGCCCACGACGCCCTCGGCACCCGTCCGTCCTTCGACCAGACCACCGCCGGGATGCTCGGGGATTTCTATGCGAGATGGTACGCGCCCAACGACGCGATCCTGGTGATCGTGGGCGACGTGGATCCGGCGGCGACCCTGGCCAAGGTGCGCACGCTCTACGGCAGCATCCCCAGGAAGACCCTGCCGGCGCGTCCGGACGTGCAGCTCCAGCCGGTGAAGGCGGGCGCCTTGTCGCTGCCCACGGACCTGCCCTACGGCCTGGTGCTGCTCTCCTATCGCCTGCCGGGCCTCAGGGACAAGGACTACGCCGCGAGCCAGGTGCTCGCGGACGTGCTGGCGAGCCGCCGCGGCGAGCTCTATGCACTGGTGCCGGCGGGCAAGGCGCTTTACGCGGATTTCGAGGCCAGCGGCCTGCCCCAGGCGGGTCTGGGCTTCGCCGTGGGCGTCTTCCCCAAGGGCGGGGATTCGGCTGCGCTGACGAAGGAGATGCGCGGGGTGCTCGCGGGGGTGCTCAAGGACGGGGTCTCCGCGGAGCTGGTGGAGGCCTCCAAGCGCCAGGAGGTCGCGCAGCTGGAGTTCCAGAAGAATTCGGTGCCGGGCCTGGCCGGTGCCTGGTCCGAGGCGCTCGCGTTCCAGGGCCTCGACTCGCCGGACGACATGATCCAGGCGTTCCGGGCCGTGACCGCCGCGGAGGTGGATGAGGTGGCGCGCCGCTACCTGGACGAGCAGCACATGATCACGGCGGTGCTCACCCCTGAGTCCTCCGGCAAGCCCATCTCCGGCAAGGGCTTCGGCGGCGCCGAGTCGCTGGCTTCCGCCCCCGAGAAACCGGTGCCGCTGCCGGATTGGGCGGAGCAGGCCTTGGCCAAGCTCAACGTGCCCGAGTCCACGGTGCACCCGGCGGTGAGCACGCTCCCCAACGGCGTCAAGCTCATCGTGCAGCCGGAGGGCGTGAGCGACACGGTGAGCGTGTACGGCAGCATCGCCAACCGCGCCGTGATGCAGGAACCCAAGGGCCAGGACGGCGTCTCGCAGGTGCTGGACGGCCTGTTCGAATACGGCAGCACCTCCCTCGACCGGATCGCCTTCCAGAAGGCGCTGGACGACATCGCGGCCCAGGAATCCGCCGGCACGAGCTTCTCGGTGCAGGCGCCGTCCCGGGATTTCGAGCGGGCGGTGCAGCTGCTGGCCGACGACGAGCTGCATCCCGCGCTCCCGGCGGACGCCTTCAAGGTGGTGCAGGTGCAGACGGCCCGCTTGCTGGCGGGCAACCTGGAGAGCCCGGATTACCTGTTCCAACGGGCCTATGTGAAGGGCCTGGTGCCGTCCGGCGATCCCTCGCTGCGGGAGGCGACGCCCCGATCGGTGATGGGACTCACCCTGGACGAGGTGCGCGCTTACTACGCCGCCGCTTTCCGCCCCGACCTCACCAGCATCGTGGTGATCGGCAAGGTGACCCCGGAGGAGGCGCGGCGGGTGGTGGAGAAGTACTTCGGGACCTGGACCGCCAAGGGTCCGCGGCCGGTGACGGACCTGCCGGCGATACCCGTGAACCAGACGTCCCAGGCACAGGTGCCTGACCAGACCAGCCTGCAGGACCAGGTGACCCTGGTGCAGAGCCTGGGCACCAACCTCTTCAATCCGCAGCGCTACGCCCTGGAGATCGGCAACGAGGTGCTGGGCGGCGGTTTCTACGCCTCGCGCCTGAGCCGAGACCTGCGGGAGAAGTCGGGGCTCGTGTACACGGTGAGCTCCCAGTTCCAGTGGGGGCGCACCCGCGGTTTCTATCAGGTGGGCTACGGCTGCGATCCGGACAAGGTCAGTCAGGCGCGCTCCCTGGTGCTGGACGACCTCGCCGCCATGCAGCAGACGCCCGTCAGCGCGGCGGAGCTCGCGCGCGCCCAGGCGACCCTGCTGCGGCGCATCCCGCTCAAGGCGGCGAGCATGGAGGACGTGGCCCGCAACCTGCTGAAGCATTCCCAGGACGGCGAACCCCTGGACGAGGACATCGTGGCGGCCCGGCACTACGCCAAGATCACCGCCGCCGAGGTGCAGGCCGCGTTCAAGCAGTGGTTGCGCCCGGCGGACATGGTGCAGGTGGTGAAGGGCCCGGACCCCAAATAGCGCGAGGCATCTCCGCGCAAAAAAAGAACCCCGCTCGCGCGGGGTTCTTCGTCTCGCAGGCGTCCGGAACCTTGGGTTCAGCGCCGGGTGTTGCCGAGGAGGCGCAGGATCTCCAGGTACAGCCATACCAGGGTGACCATCAGGGCGAAGGCGCCGTACCACTCCATGTAGCGCGGGGCACCCATGGCCGACTGGCGGGCGATGATGTCGAAGTCCAGCACCAGGTTGAAGGCGGCGATGGCCACGATCACCAGGCTGATGCCGATGGACAGGCTGCTGTGGCCGAACAGCACGCTCGTGTCCACGCCGAACAGCGATACCACCCAGGTGACGAGGTAGAAGATCAGGATGCCGGTGGTGGCGGCGAACAGCATGCGCTTGAACCGGTCCGTGACCTTGATGACGCCGGTGCGGTATAGGATCAGCATGCCGAAGGCCGTGGCCAGGGTGAGGCCCACCGCCTGGATGACGATGCCCGGATAGCGCAGCTCGAACAGCGCCGAGATGCCCCCGAGCGCGAGGCCCTCGCAGATGGCGTAGAGCGGCGCCGTCACCGGCGACCAGTTGGGCTTGAAGGCGGTGGCCAGGGCGAACACCAGTCCGCCGATGAGGCCGCCCAGCACGTAGGGCGCCACGGCGTCGGCCGTGCCGGCGGTCAGGAAGCGGTCCCAGACCCAGCCGGCGGTCAGGGTGAGCAGCACCAGCATGATGACGCTCTTGCCGATGACGCCGCTCACGGTCATGCGGTCGCCGGTGATCACGCCGGGTTGCGTGAACGCCTTGGTCTTGAAGATGGGGTTGCCCGTCTTGTTCAGGTCAGCCATGGTCTCTTGCCTCGAAGCGTATGGATCGGATGACACGATTGTACGCCGTCCGGTCGCGGGGAGGGGACGGGTTACACTGTCTACATAATAGGTGGGGCCGGTCCGGATGAGTTTCAAGCGCATCGCGAACCAGGATGAAGTGCTCGCCGCACTGCAGGCGGGCGCGACGGTGGTCGTCTCCGGCGAGCGGCTGGCGCGCGCCGTACGCCTGGCGCACGGCGAGGCGCGGCATGCCGCCGGCGCCAAGGTGTGGGAGCGGCCGGAAGTGCTCTCCTACCATGCCTTCATCGACCGTCTGTATGACAAGGCCATGGATGGCGCCCTCGGTGACCCCGCCCGCGCGCTCCCCAAGCGCCTCACCCCGGCCGCCTGCGAGAGCCATTGGGAGGAGGTGATACGCCGCTCGCCCCAAGGTGCCGCGCTGCTGCAACCGTCGGCTACGGCCCGGGAAGCGGCGCGGGCCTGGGTGTTGCTCCAGGCTTACCGGCTGCCCTTGGAGCGGCTCGCGGCGGGGGATGAGGATGCCCAGGCCTTCGCTGCCTGGGCGGAGGCCTTCCGGGATTCGAGCCGCGCCGAAGCTTGGCTCGAGGACGCGCGCCTCGTGGATTGGCTGGCGACGCGCCTGCGCGAGCGGGCCTTGCCGGCGCCGCCGCAGCTGCTGTTCGCGGGTTTCGACCTGCTCACCCCGCAACAGCGGGAGTTCGTGGAGAGCCTGAAGGCGGCAGGCGCGGCTGTGGACGTGCTGGCCATCGATCCGGTCGACGCGCCGCGCGCCCGGCGCCGGGTGGAGGACGACGCCCGCGCCGAGCAGCGGGCCGCCGCCACCTGGGCGCGGGCCTTGCTGGAGAAGGATCCCGCCGCGTCCATCGGCATCGTGGCCCGGGATCTGGATGCCTGCCGCGCCTCCCTGGCACGCGCCCTGGACGATGCGCTCTGCCCCGGCGCCGTGGCGGGACGCAGCGTGGCACGGCCCTACGATCTCTCGCTCGGCCTGCCGCTCGACAGTTTCCCGGTGGTGAAGGGCGCGCTGGCGGCGCTGGACCTCCTGCGCCGCCGCACGCCGTTCCCCATGGTGAGCCTGCTGCTGCGTTCGCCGTTCCTGGGCGGCGCTGATACAGAACGGGAGGCGCGGGCGCGGCTGGAACTCAAGCTCCGCGGCCGGGTGAGCGAGGTGATCGGGCTCAGGGCGCTGTCGGCTTTCGCGGCGGCCCAGGGCGGCATGCCGCGGCTGCTCGGCGCGCTGCAGTCCTTGATGGAGAAGGGCGCGGCCTTGCCGGCGCGGCAGCCGCCTTCCGCCTGGGCGCGGGATTTTGCGGATGCGCTCGCCCGGGCCGGTTGGCCCGGCGAGCGCGCCCTCGACAGCGGTGAATACCAGGCGGTGACGGCGCTGCGGGATCTCACCGGCTCCCTGGTGCAGTTGGACGCGGCCTTGGGGCCGGTGTCCCTGGGGGAGGCGCTGACGAGGCTCAAGCGCCTCGCGGCGGAACACATCTTCCAGCCCGCCGGGGGCGATGCGCCGGTACAGGTGCTGGGCCTCCTGGAGACCTCGGGCCTGTGCTTCGACCATCTGTGGATCCTGGGCATGTCGGATGCGGCCTGGCCCGCCAGCCCCCGGCCCGCCGCCTTCATCCCCACGCGGCTGCAGCGGGAATACGGCCTGCCCCATGCGAGCGCCGCCATCGAGCTCAAGTTCGCGGAGCGGCTGACGGAGCGCCTGCTGCAGAGCGCCGCGGACGTGGTGGTGAGCAGCCCGGGCAGCGAAGCGGACGAGGAGCTCAGGCCCAGCCCGCTGGTGGCGCGACTGCCGCTCTCAGATGACCCCTCCCCCCCTTTGACGGACTACCGGACAGACCTACAGGTCAGGTATGGGGATGCGGCGGAGATCTATATAGATGGGCATGCGCCTGCGCTGCGCAGTGAGGAACAGATTCGCGGCGGCGCGTATCTCTTGTCAGCGCAGTCCGCCTGTCCCTTCAAAGCCTTCGGCACGTTCCGCCTCGGGGCCGAGCCCCTGGAGGAACCCGCCCTGGGGCCCGATGCCCTGGAGCGCGGCAGCCTCATGCATGCGGTCTTGCACGGGGTGTGGTCAGAGTTGAAGGGTCACGCGGGGCTCATAGCCCGAGATATGGCAGCGCGCCGCGAACTGGTGAGCCGTTGCGCTGCGGCCGCGGTGGCGGAGCGTGCGGCAGTGCTGCCGGAGGTCTACACGCCACAGGTGGCGGAGCTGGAGCGGGAGCGGCTCACGCGCCGTGTCATGGGCTGGCTCGAGATCGAGGTGCGGCGCCCCCCGTTCCGGGTGTTGGAATCCGAGAAGGAGCATCGCTTCCAGATCGGCCCCCTGACCCTACTCACGCGCATCGACCGCATCGACGAGCTGGCCGACGGCGGTCATCTGCTGTTGGACTACAAGACCGGGCAGGTGAAGCTGCAGTCCTGGCTGGAAGAGCGGCCCGACGATCCGCAACTGCCGTTGTACGCCGTGGGAGAGCGCCACGACCTGGCGGCGGTCAGCTACGCCTGCCTGAAACCCGGCGAGACGGGATTTCTGGGGCTCGCGGCGCGCGCCGGGATGCCGGAAGGCATCGGTGTGTACGCGGAGAAGCGCACGCGGCCGTCCGAGGCGCCGGACTGGGATACGCTGCTCGCTTACTGGGAGAAGAACCTGACGCGACTGGCGGAAGCTTATGCGGAGGGCGACGCCCGGGTGGACCCCAAGACTCCCCTGACCTGTGAACGCTGCCACCTTTCCACGCTCTGCCGTATCCATGAGCTGCGCGGCGCGGAACCGGAAGAGATGGAGGCCGGCGATGATGAATGACGCCGCCCTCTCCGCCGATGTCGCCGCCCGAGAAGAGGCACTGGACGTGGCCGCCTCCTGCATCGTGCGGGCTCCTGCCGGTTCCGGCAAGACGGAGCTCCTGACCCAGCGCTACCTGGCGCTGCTGGCGACGGTGGACGAACCGGAGGAGATCATCGCCATCACTTTCACGCGCAAGGCGGCGGGCGAGATGCGCAGCCGCATCGTGGCGGCGCTGGAATCCGCCGCCGGTCCCGCGCCCGAGCAGCCGCACAAGCGCGCGACCTGGGAACTGGCCAAGCACGCTGAAACGCGGGACCAGACGCGGGATTGGCGGCTCACGGCCCATCCGGCGCGCATGCGCATCCAGACCATCGATTCGCTCAACGCGGAGCTTACGCGGCAAATGCCGCTGCTCTCGGGTTTCGGCGCCCAGCCCCGGGTGAACGAGCGCCCCCTGGAACTGCACGAGGAAGCGGCGCGGCGCAGCCTGCGCTTGCTGGACGAAGGCGAACCGGAGCAGGCGGCCGCGGTGCGCGGCCTGGCGCAGCACCTCGACAACGATCTCGGCCGCATCCACCGACTGTTGGCGCGCATGCTGGCCCGACGCGACCAATGGCTGCGGCACCTGAGCAGCGACCGGCCGAGCCTCGAAGCGGCGCTGGCGAGGGAAGTGGAAGGCCATCTCGCACAGCTGCGCGCCGCCTTGCCGCGGGATCTCCGCCAGGAGTTGGTGGGGCTCGTGGCCCATGCGGGAGCGGTATTGCGCGCCGAAGGCGCTGACAGCGCCATCACGGCTTGCGCCGGCATCACGGCGCTGCCGGTGACGGACGTGAGCGGGCTCAAGACCTGGGTGGGGATCGCCGAGTTCCTGCTGGTCAAGAATGGACATTGGCGGGTGAAGCCCGACAAGCGCCAAGGGGTGGTCAAGGAAGATACCGCCATCAAGGCCAGGGTAGGGGAGTTGCTGCGGCAGCTGGAGAGCCATGAACCCTGCCGCGCGCTTCTGGCCTTGGTGCCGCACTTGCCGGAGCCGCGCTACAGCGACGAGCAGTGGCGGGTGCTGGAGGCCTTGTTGAAGCTGCTGCCGCTGGCCACCGCGCAACTGCGCCTGGTGTTCGCCGAGCGGGGTGAGGTGGATTTCGCGGAGGTGTCACTGGGCGCCTTGCAGGCCCTGGGAGAGCCGGAAGCACCCACGGACCTGGCTTTGGCGCTGGATTACCGCATCCGTCACCTGCTGGTGGACGAGTTCCAAGACACCTCCGTCAACCAGTTCAAACTCCTGGAGATGCTCACCACCGGCTGGCAGCCGGAGGACGGCCGTACGCTGTTCCTGGTGGGCGATCCTGCCCAGTCCATATATAGGTTCCGGGAGGCGGAGGTGGGCCTGTTTCTGCGTGCCTGGGAGCGGGGAGTTGGCAGTGTGCCCCTGAAGGCCCTACAGCTGCATGCCAACTTCCGTTCGCGTCCGGCGCTGGTGGACTGGAGCAACAAGGGCTTCGCTAAGATCTTCCCCGCCGCGGCGGACGTGGCGAGCGGCGCGGTGCCTTATGTGGATGCGGCCGCACGGCGCGAAGCCGCTGACGGCAAGGCGGTGCAGGTCCATGGTTTCGCCGACCTGGGCGACGGGGTCTGGCGCGAAGCGGAAGCCGTGCGGGTACTGGAGATCGTCGCCGCGGCCCACAGCAAACACGCCAGCGTCGCCATCCTGGCGCGGGCGAAGAACCACTTGGCGGGCATCGTGCGTGGCTTGCGTCGCCAGGGCG
>DASYZF010000063.1:0-2290 GCA_035946515.1 Gammaproteobacteria bacterium
CCGGCCCAGTACCAGGCCATGGAGAAACGCTTACCTGACAGCCCGGACCACGATGAGGGGTCGCCCAGTCACCATTGAGGCGAGTCGACGACAGGCGCAGACTCGGGACGAGAGGAGACCGAGCATGCCCGAGGCTCCCCAGACTGAAGTGACCCTCCCCCGGCTATCAGGATATTTCCTGGGGCTGGGAGCCATAGGGTTCGGCGGCCCGGTGGCCCTCGCGAACCACATGCGCCACGACCTCGTGGATGCACGCGGCTGGATCAGCGCGTCGGAATACGAGGACGGCATGGCCATCGCCACCGTCTGCCCCGGTCCCCTCGCCTACCAGCTCGGGGTCTATTGCGGCTATGTGCGCTACGGCATCTTGGGCGCGCTCTCCGTGGCCCTCGCCTTCGCCCTCGCGCCCTTCCTCATCGTCACCGCCTTCGCCGCGCTCTACACCGACTTCGCCGGCTCCTGGATGTTGCGCGCCGTGTTCTACGGCGTCGCGCCCGTGATCGTCGCCCTCATCCTCAAGGCCAGTTGGCAGCTCGGGAAGAAGACCCTGAAAGCGGACAAGGCAAGCTGGACCTTCGCCGCCGTGGCGGCGACCGTCACAGTGCTCCTGCGCCAGGAGCTCGCGAGCTTGTTCATCGGCGCGGGGCTTCTGGGCGCGCTCTGGTTCGCCCGCGGACTGAAGCCCCAGGCCTCGCAGCCCACCGCTCCGGCCGGCGCCTTGCTCGCCCTGGGCGGTGGCGCGGTCCAGGCGCCTGCCGCGAAGCTGTTCCTGTTCTTCTTCAAGGCGGGTCTCCTGGTGTTCGGCAGCGGTCTCGTGATCGCGCCCTTCCTCAAGGCCTATGTGGTGGACGAATACCACTGGCTCACGGACCGGCAGTTCCTGGACGCCGTCGCCGTCGGCATGATCACCCCGGGTCCGGTGGTCATCACCGCTACCTTCGTGGGCTATCTCCTAGACGGTTTCCTGGGCGGCCTCGCCGCCACCGCCGGCATCTTCGCGCCCTCGGTGCTGTTGACCGCCGTGGCCGCGCCCCTGCTGCGCCGCTACCGGAAGAACTCCCATGTGCAGGGCTTCGTGCAGGGTGTGGTCGCCGCCGTGGTGGGCGCGTTGCTCGGCACCACGGTGCTCGTGGCCACGAGTGCCATCGGCGACGTCTTCACCGTCATCGTCGCGCTCGCGGCCTTAAGCGTGGTGCTCAAGTGGCCCAAGCTGCCGGAGCCTTATGTCGTGCTCGTGGCTGCCCTGGCGGGGCTCGCGCTGTATCCTGTGCTGGAACCCGCCTGGCTCTGAGGAGATCGTCCATGCGTATGCTGCTCACCGCCCTGTTCCTGTCCCTGCCCCTCGCCGCCTTCTCAGCGGCGCCCAAGGTCGTCACCTTCCCCGACTCGGCCCAGGCCCAGATCCGCTGCCCCCAGGACGCGATCGTCTGGTTCAACCCCCGCAAGAAGGTCTGGTACACGAGCAAGTCCAGGCACTTCGCCAACGACGGGGTGGGCGGTTTCGCCTGCAAGGGCGACGTGGTGAAGGCCGGCTACAAGCGGGGTAAGGAATAACCCTCAACCCTCCAGGAGCTGCACCTTGAACGCGGCGATCCGCGCGGGATCCGCGATGACCTCGATGGACGTGATCTTCCCGTTCTCGATGCCGAAAGCGAACACCGCGCGCGCATGGCCGTCCGGCGCCCAGGCCGCGCCCACGGCGCCGTCCACGAGCGCGGGCCGCGCCTGCTGAGCCCGGCCGAGGAAGGTCTCCCCCACGGTGCGGGCGCCGCGCATCTGCGCCTCGAACTTGGGCGCACCCTGCGCCTCCCGGGCCTTGGCCCCTGCCAGCGCCGCCGGGTCCACGTGCAGCACCACGTCGGGATCCAGCAGCGTCAGGAGCGCCTCGAAGTCGCCCTCGCGGGACGCGGCGAGGAAAGCCTGCACCACTTCCCGCTGCCGATTCAGGTCCGGCTCCGGCGTCTTGGGCGCGCCCTGCACCCGGCGGCGGGCGCGGCTCGCGAGCTGCCGGGCCGCTTCCGGCGAGCGGCCCACGATGGACGCGATCTCATCGAAGGGCACCGAGAACATGTCGTGCAGCACGAAGGCGATGCGCTCGTCCGGGGCGAGGGTCTCCAGCACCACCAAGAGCGCCAGCCCCACGGAATCGGCGAGCTCGGTCTCCTGCTCCGGATCCATGCCCGCCGCAGGTCCGGCCGGCCGGTCATGGGCCTCCAGGTCCAGGGATTCCTCGCGGCGGGACTTGCGGGAGCGCAGCATGTCCAGGCACACCCGGCCCACCACCGTGGTG
>DASYZF010000064.1:0-6906 GCA_035946515.1 Gammaproteobacteria bacterium
TCCGCTCATCGGCAAAACGGCGCCGGCTTTCACGCTGCCGGCGCTCGCTGAAGGAAAGCCGCCTATCACCCAGGCACAGTTCCAGGGGAAGGTCTCGCTCCTCAATGTCTGGGGCAGCTGGTGCGTGGCCTGCCGTGACGAGCATCCGGCCCTGATGCAGTTCGCGGCGGAGCACGTGTTGCCGATCTACGGCCTGGACTACAAGGACGAACGCCCCGCTGCGGAGGACATGCTGGCGAAGCAGGGGGATCCCTATACCGCCATCGCCTACGATGCGAGCGGCGACGTGGGCATAAACTGGGGCGTGTACGGGGCGCCCGAGACCTTCCTGGTGGACAAGCGGGGCGTGATCCGCCACAAATACATCGGCCCCCTTAGCGGGTCGATCATCCGCGACGATCTCATGCCGCGCATCCGGGCGCTGGAGGCAGAGCGGCCATGAGACAGCTGCTCATCCTCTGCACGGCGATGCTGTTCTTTACGCCCGCGCTCGCCATCGACAGCGAAGCGCCGTTCCAGGACCCGGTCCTGGAGACCCGCTACGAGGACCTCACCCACGACTTCCGGTGCCTGGTCTGCCAGAACGAAACGGTGGCGGACTCCGATGCGGATCTGGCCGCGGACTTCCGCCGTCAGATCCATGGCATGGTGGCCGCCGGCAAGAGCGACGTGGAGATCCGTGCTTACATGGTGGCCCGCTACGGGGACTTCGTGCTCTACAAGCCGCCGGTGCAGGCCAGTACCTGGCTCTTGTGGGGCGGACCCTTCCTATTCCTCGCCATCGGCCTCGGGGTGGTGATCCAGGTATTGCGCCGGCGCGCCGCGGCGGAGGCCGGGCAGGGCGGGACATGATCTTCGGCGTCATCTGCCTGCTGATGTTGGCCGTCGCCGTGGCGGCCGTGGCCATACCGCTCTGGCGCGGCCCAAGAGAGGGCGCGGCTCAGTCCGATCCCGCCGCTGTCACCCATGCGCTGCAGCTGACTGAATTGCAGCGGGATCTCGTCGTCGGCGTCCTGGCCGAAGCGGATTACCAGGCTGCGCGGTGCGACCTCGAAGTCGAACGCGATCGGCCTGCAAGCGCGCCGAACCTGGTTTCAGGCCGTCGCCGTCAGGCGGCGCTGCTCGCGGGCGTCTTCGTCACCGTGGCGGCTGCCTTGCTCTACGACTACTACGGCAACTGGCGCAGCGGCGCCCTGGGCGTGGAGCAGGCGAGCGTGCCGGCGGTGGAACAGATGGTGGCGGACCTTGCCGCCAGACTGCACAGCACCGACGGTGACGACCTGCAGGGCTGGGAGATGCTCGGGCACGCCTACGTGATCATGGAGCGTTACCCGGACGCGGTGGATGCCTACAGTCACGCCTACAAGCTCACCGGCGGCAGCCAGCCCGACGTGCTCTCAGG
This sequence comes from Gammaproteobacteria bacterium, assembly GCA_035946515.1. Lineage (GTDB taxonomy): Bacteria > Pseudomonadota > Gammaproteobacteria > Natronospirales > REEB76 > DASUBN01. The sequence goes on from DASYZF010000064.1 coordinate 1,403, forward strand.
CTACGCCGAGGCGCTCACCCTCGCCAACCCGGGTGATTTCATGGACAAGGCGCTGCCGTTGTTCGAGAAGACGCTGCAGCTGGACCCGAAGAACGCGCAGGCGCTCTGGTACGGCGGTCTCGGCGCCTACGAGCGCGGCGACAAGCCGCTCGCGGTGCAGCGCTGGCAGGCGCTGCTGGCCCAGGATCCACCGGCGCAATACCGTGCAGTCATCAGCAAGTACATCGTGCAGGCCGGTGGCTCCGTGGCTGCCGCAGCGCCAGTCGCCGCTGCCGGCACCGTGCTCCGTCTGCACGTGACCCTGGCCCCTGCCTTGCGACACCAAGTGCGGCCGGACGAGACCCTGTTTGTGTTCGCGTTGCCGGAAGGGGCCGCGGGCGGACCGCCGCTGGCGGTGCAGCGATTCCAGGCGGGTGCATTGCCGCTGGATGTCGCGCTCTCGGACCAGGATGCCCCCATCCCCGGGCAGAGCATCTCGGGTCATGCCCAGCTGCACGTGGTGGCGCGCATCTCCAGACGTGGCACCCCCGAGGAGCAACCGGGTGACTTCGTGGGCCAGGGGGAATGGAGCAGGGCGAGTGCCGGGACGCTCGCCATCGTCATCGACACCCCGATCAGGTAGTCGGCAGTCTCATTTCCCGGTGCTGGGTGCCGGCGCAGCTTGGGTGTTCAGACCTAATACGTCCAGCCCCTGATCGAACACGATGTCCACCGGGATGTTGTCCTTGTTGAGGCGATCCAGGTCGGCCTTGAGCTGCGGGCCTATCACACCCTGTTCGTCGGTGAGCTTCTTGGCGGCAGCGTAATCGCCGTTGCCCTGCACCGTGAGCAGCTTCGCCGAGAGCGCCTGCACCGCGGCACGCATCTTCTCCGGATCCACGCTGTACTTGCCCGTGGCCGGGTCGCGGGTGAAGGCGCCCATGCTGCTGAAGAAGTTGAAGCGCACCATGTTGGCCTTGCCATGGGCATCGCTGGCGCCGAAGCGCACCGAGCGGAAGATGCCCGCCAGGAAGGTCACGTAGTTGTCCATGAGCTTGGATTTGTCCAGCTGCCCGTGGTCCGCCAGCCATTCCAGGAGGTAGATGCCGAGCACGTCGGCCTTGCCTTCCTCGAAGCTCGAGGCATAGTCCTTGAGCGCCAGGCGCACCGTACCCTTGCGGTCCACCGTGTTCTTGATACCGAGGCCGTGGGAGACCTCGTGGAACATGGTGTTCTGGAAGAAGGCGTCGAAGGTCACGTGCTTCAATTGCTCAGGGGCGATGAGCTCCTGGGCGATGGGCAGCATGATCTTGTCGAACTTGGCGTGGATCACGTTCTCCATCTGCAGCCGGCGCGTGCCTTTCTGCAGCTGCACCTGTTCGTCGTTGGGGAGGTTGTCGGCGATGGTCTTGGCCCCGGCATTGGCGTCGCCGGCGTAATAGATGGCGTTGTAGGCGCCGAGGTCCGAGGCCGTGCCCGGCTTCTCGCGCTTGTAGCGTGCCGGCACCGGCAGGTCCTTCTGCAGCTGGGGCAGGAACTGGGCGTAATGGGCCAGGCGCTTGGACCATTCCATGTCCTTCAGCAGCACGAAGCACTCGTAGGAGGCCTTATAGCCGAACAGCGCGTCCTCATAGGTCTCGATGGGCCCGATGATCAGGTCCACCTTGTTGTCCTTCATGTCCATCCAGGCGAGGTCGCTCTCCTGGTACTGGTCCGTGAGCAGCGACTGGGCGCGCAGCGCCAGGTATTTCTTGAGGCCCGGGTCCGCGGCCAGGGCCGAGGCCTGATTGAGCAGGTCCGAAGCCTGCTGCAACTCCGTCGCGTAGGCCAGGTGGTAGGGGATCACCGTGAGTGCGCCCTTGGCGTCGCGGCGCAGCAGGGTGTAGAGGCCGTCCTTGCCCGGCAGCCTGGCCTTGTCGAACTCATCCTTGCTCATGTCGGCAGGATAGAAGTTGGCGCCTGCCGGCTTGCTGCCGATGCCCGCCACGAACGGCCGATCGCCGTTGAGCCGGTCCCAGGGACCGTAGTTGACCTCGGTGAACTCGCGGGTGTCCTGGTCGCGGATCCCCGAGAGCAGGGCCGCCTTGTCGCCGTAGGTCTGCTGCCAGTAGATGTCGTCCATGAGCTTGCCGGCGGCGATGAGCTTGGCGAGCATCTGCTTGTCGTCGGCGCTGTAGCCGCTCAAGTCCGCGCTCAAAGTGACGTGGGTGTAGTCCTTGAGGTGCAAGGCGGCGTAGGACTGTACCGGCTTGGCGATGGAAGCCGCCACTGGCGCGGTCGTCGCGGACGGCGCTACGGGGGCCGGGGCCTTGTCGCAGGCGCTGAGGGCGAGGGCGGCGAATGCCGCCGTTGCAGTCCGTTTGCCGAGAGAGAAGGTCATGGGCGCTCCAGTGTTGGCATTTCCACCGCCGGGCGAGGGCGGCCATCTCACATAAGTCAGGAGAGTAGCGGGGCGGAAGGCCCGGTCGTGTTCACCACGGACGGGACGGCGTATAAGGCGGCGTTCCCCTCGTGACGGTGCAGCACGGCCCCCCTGACAGGACCGGTCCGCCCGGTACTGATTTTACAGATGCGTGTCCAGATAGTGTTCCAGGGCGTTGTAGCTCCCTGGCTCGTAGTCCGTGAAGCGGACTCCGATGCGGTATTCATCCTGGCCGCCCGGGCGCACCGCCACCACCTGGCCGAAGAGCCCCAGCTTGTTCTGGCTCTCGGGCATGTCCGGCAAAATAACCTTCACCCGGATCGCCACCCCGTGCTCAGACTTGGTGTCGGTTCCGTAGGGGGTGATCCGCTCCATGGTGGGCCGGTCGCAGAGGATCTGCAGCCCTCCTAAGGAGATGTTGGCGGCGATGGCCGGGAAACTGCTGCCGTCCTCACCGAGGATGCGGATCGAGTGTTCCGTCTCGATGCGGTCGAATGTACGTTTTTCTTGTGACATTGATGCCGGCTTGCCGCAGCGTCCCCTGGAACGTGGATTCTAATGCACCCGTCCAGGCCTGTCTGTAGCGCCAAGTCGCTGAGGAATCAGAGGTTTGCGCGGTTTTTGCGCAGCGCGTGGGGCAGGGTGGCTGTGTTGTTTGTCCTTACGCTTGCGAAGCATTTCACCCCGCTCTCGATGGACGGAGAGGCGCAAAGGAGAGATGAGTTCAGGACAACAGAAGGCATGTGCCTTCGCCCTCGGAGTCTGTCAATGCACTCGCATGCTTATAGCGGGTGGCGAGACGGCCATGATCACCCTCTGTCGCCCGCCTGTACCACCGCCAAACCCACCCCCACCCGCCAATCCTGAAATCCTTTACCCTGTTCTTTTGGGTTTAAATAATAATTTGTTTAATATCATATAGTTAATATGGTTTTCAAAATAATTTATTAACTACATGGAACAATAAAATGGACCCCATATGTTGTAGTCAGCGTATATCACCTTGCCGGGCAACTGAGCCATAGCAGACGCCACCGCCGCTGCGGCGTTGAGCAAGTCCTATGTGCTTGGAGATCACAAGAGGACTGCCTGATGGATGTGATTTTTGGAGAAGCGCACCTGGTGTTGATGGCAGGCAAATAGCGTAGTGGGGGCCTGACTACCACTTAAGTTCGAGACCCACATTATCCATATCCAGACTTATGTATTAATTACCATAATATACATTATGCGCATCAGAAGCGTGCTTGGGGCCGCGCGAGTTACCCGATATCCATCAACCCTGATGGTGACGGCGGCAGTCTCCCTTTCAAATCCGGCCGCCGGGCGCCTTTAAGGTTTGGGAGTTGTCAGCCAAGGGCTAAGGTCCACCTGCCAGATGTTGTCGTTGCCGTTGTTCCAGGACTCCATGTCCTTGCGCCCTTGCGCGGCGGCTGCGGCGTCTTTGGGCATGTGGGTGGGCACGAGATATCCGTTGCTGAAATAGAGGGTGTGGCCGTCGGGTCCCAGGCGCGTCTCGTAGCTGCCGCCCAGGTGATTGATGGTGTCCGGCAGTGGTTGGGGCTCGCCCCACTGCCCGCCCTTGCGGTACACGATGAACAGGATGCTTTGCTTCGGCGGCGCGGGCGGCCGGTTCGAAGCGAACACCATGAAGGACTCGTCCGGCGCGACGGACGCATCCACACCGCCGTACTGGCCGGCAGTGAAGGGCAGGATCTCCGGAGCCTGGTACTTGCCGTCCACGAAGCGCGAGCAGAAGAGCCGGAAGTGACTGCCCTCGCCATAGGCTTCCATGAAATAGAGGTCGCCGTTGGCGGCGATGGCAGGGCTGAACACGTTGGTGCTGCGATTGATGGTGTCCGGCAAGCGCTTCGGCTCACTCCAGCCTTTGGCGGTGCGGTCCACCCGCCACAAGTTCCCGCCCTTGCCGGGATGGCTCTGCCCGCCCCAGCTGCCGTCGGGCGGCATGTCCTGGCCCGGCAGTGGCCGGCTGGAAGCGAAGACCATGTAGGACCCGTCAGGGGCCATGGCCGGTTCCAGGTCGCGCCACTGACCCGAGAAGGGCGCGATCACAGGTGTGGACCAGCTCTCCCCTTCCCGGTGCGACACCAGGATGTCGTAATCGTCGCCGTTGTGGCGTGTGAAATAGACGGTATCGCCATCCGGCGTGAAGGCAGGTGCCATCTCGTTAGCCGGGCCCGAGATCACGCCGGGCGCGAACACCGTGGGGTCCGCGGCCAGCGCCCCCAGGGAAAAAAATAGCGAACCCAAGAATATCGGTAGCTGCTTCATGGTTTCCGGTCTCCATATTCCTGTATCCAAGGGGCGAGCGACAAGGCCCAGATGTTGCTCTCGCTGTCGTCCCAGGCCAGCAGGCGCCTGAGATCGGCCTCCGCCTGGGCTGGGTCGCGCGGGTAGGACACGGCTTGGGTTCGGTCGCTAGTGTAATAGAGCGTGGTGCCATCGGTACTGATGTGGGAACCCCAAGGATTGTTGTCCTGGTTCACCAGATCCCCGAGGTCGATGGCCTTGCCCCAATGGTCCCCTTCCCGGAAGGCGATGAACAACCGGTCCGGATCGTCTTTCTTGGTTGGGTCATTGGAGTCGAAGACCACGAAGGATTCGTCCGGCGCGACGCCGGGATCCTTCTCATGGGCACGCGGATCCCCCACCACCTGCTCCACCGCTTTCTCGTAACTGCCGTTGCGGTACTGGGAGCGGAAGATGTGCATGATGCCGGCGGGGTTGGGGGCGATGAAATACAGGCTGCCGTCGGCGCTTATGCTGGGCGCATAGGTCCGGGTGCTGAAGTTCACCGTGGGCGGCAGGAGCTTGGGCGTCCCCCATTTCCCGTCCGGCATGCGCTCGACTTTCCAAAGCGTGCCCCAGTTGCCCTGGGGCGGGTTCCCCGGCGCCAGCGGCCGGTTGGAGGCGAACACCAGAAAGCGGCCGTCGGGTGACAAGGCCGGATCGTGGTCCTTCCAGACGCCGGAGAACGGGACGATCTCGGGTTTCGACCAGGCACCGTTCACCCGGCGCGACTGCACCATGAAGACGTTCTTGCCGCTGGAGATGTCGTAGACGGCCGTGTTGCCGTCCGGGG
>DASYZF010000065.1:0-2112 GCA_035946515.1 Gammaproteobacteria bacterium
GACGAGGCCAAGCGTCTCGCCAAGGGCGGCAAGCTCAAGCTGACGGTGCTGGAGCAGGCGCAGATGAGGAAGCTCGGCATGGGGGCCCTCCTGGCGGTGGCCCGCGGCAGCCGCCAGCCCCCCAAGCTCATCGTCATGGAATACCACGGCGGGCCCAAGGGCCAGAAGCCGCGCGTGCTGGTGGGCAAGGGCATCACCTTCGACACCGGCGGCATCTCCATCAAGCCGGCGGCGGCCATGGACGAGATGAAGTTCGACATGTGCGGCGCCGCGAGCGTGTTCGGCACCCTGAAGGCAGTGATGGCGCTCGGCCTCAAGATGAACGTGGTCGGCATCGTGCCCACCTGCGAAAACATGCCGGGCGGCGACGCCAGCCGGCCGGGCGACATCGTGACCACGATGTCGGGCCAGACGGTCGAGATCCTCAACACCGACGCCGAGGGCCGCCTCATCCTCTGCGACGCGCTCACCTATGCAGAGCGCTTCAAGCCCGAGACCATCGTGGACATGGCGACCTTGACCGGCGCCTGCGTGATCGCGCTGGGCAACGTGGTGTCGGGCCTGTTCGGCAACAACGAGCGGCTGGTGCAGTCCCTGCGGCAGGCCGGCGAGAAGGCCGACGACCGCGCCTGGCAGCTGCCCCTCTACGAGGAATACCAGGAGGGCCTGAAGAGCAACTTCGCGGACTTCGCCAACGTGGCCGGCCGCGAAGGCGGCGCCATCACCGCCGCCTCCTTCCTGGCACGCTTCACCAAGAACATGAGCTGGGCGCACCTCGACATCGCCGGCACCGCCTGGAAGGGCGGCGGCGAGAAAGGCGCCACGGGCCGGCCGGTGCCGCTGCTGGTGCAGTACCTGCTGGACCAAGCCTAAGACGGAGGTCCGTTCAAAAACGGAGCGACGAAAAATAGTGGATTTTGTTCACTTGCAAGGCAAAAATCGGCGAGCAAGCGGAGTTGACATACTAGTCAATGAGCATTGCGAGCCGGTTTTTAACGCCGCCAGGGAACAAAAGACGCATTTTTCGGCGGGGATATGACCCAGGTAGATTTCTACATACTGGACGAGAACGCGCCGCGCAGCCGCGCGCTGTTCGCCTGCCGCCTGACGGAGAAGGCCTGCGGCATGGGGCACCGGGTGTACCTGCACACGGAATCCGAGGGCGCAGCCCGGGAACTGGACGAGCTGCTGTGGACCTTCCGGGACCGGAGCTTCCTGCCCCACGCGCTCGCCGGCGAGGACGCCGAGGCGCCGGTGCATATCGGCCACGGCGCCGAGCCCGCGGAAGGTTTCCATCTGCTCATCAACCTGGGGCACGAGGTGCCGGGTTTCTTCAGCCGCTTCGAGCGGGTGGCGGAAGTGGTGGACGGCGACGCGGGCCACAAGGCGAAGGGGCGGGAACGCTTCCGCTTCTATAAGGACCGGGGTTACCCGCTGGAGACCCACAAGCTATGAGCCCCGAGCGCAAACCCCCGGGCCGCGTCCCGCCCGGCATCGACATCCCGCTGCTGACGGACATCGTGGAGGACGAGCCGGCCACCACCCCGGCGCCCGCCGTCGCGGCGGCCAAGCCGGCGGTGGTCACCATCCCCCAGGAACTGCTCGCGGAGCTGCTCACGGAACGCATCGCCGCCCTCACCGACCGGCTGCTGCGCGACGCTTCCGCCGAGATCCATGCCGCCCTGGTGGACAAGGTGTGGGAGAAGCTCCGGGAGGAGATACCCGGCATTGTAGAAGATGCTCTCAAGGAAAACGGCCAGAAGTAGCGCCGCTCTAAAAGCTGCTGCGCTCGGCATAGCTTCGTTGTGGTCCGGCTCGCAATCCTCACGTACACCAAAAGTACGCTCCGGTTGCTCGCCTCCCACGCCTCGCTCTGCCTTCGCTCGCGACGCTTTTAGGCGGCGCCGAAACAAATCCCGCTGATATAATCCTCACGCCGCATAAAGCGGTAAGAACCTAAAAATCCTACTCGAATCATGGAAAAAGCCTTCGAACCCCGCGGCATAGAGGACCGCTGGTACGGGACCTGGGAAAGCCGCGGCTGGTTCAAGCCCGAAGGCGCCGGCGCGCCCTACTGCATCCTGCTGCCGCCTCCCAACGTCACCGGCACCC
>DASYZF010000066.1:0-2543 GCA_035946515.1 Gammaproteobacteria bacterium
CTCGAGACCTTCGCCGCCGCCACGGCCGGCATCGAGGCGGAGCGCAGCATCGCCAACTCCGCGGGCATCCTGGCCTGGCCCCAGAGCCACGCGGATTGGGTGCGGCCGGGGAGCATGCTCTACGGTGCCTCGCCCTTCGCGAACAAGAGCGGCGGTGCCGACGGCCTCAAGCCTGCCATGACGGTCGGCAGCAACCTGATCGCGGTGAAGGCCCTCAAGAAGGGCGAGACGGTGGGTTACGGCGGCGCCTTCGTGGCCCCCGTGGACATGACCCTCGGCATCGCCGCCATCGGCTATGGCGACGGGTATCCGCGCCACGCCCCGAGCGGCACGCCGGTGCTGGTGAAGGGTCAGCGGGTGCCGCTGGTGGGCCGCGTCGCCATGGACATGATCGGCGTGGATCTCAGCGCCGTGTCCCGCCCCGAGGTGGGGGATCCCGTGGTCGCCTGGGGGCCGGAACTGCCGGTGGAGGAGATCGCCCGGGCCGCCGGCACCATCCCGCTGGAACTCCTCTGTGGCGTGACCCAGCGGGTCCACTACAGCGTGGTGGATACCCGAAAATGAAAGAGCCCGCTGGCGCGGGCTCTTTCTCGCTGTGGCCCGGTTCGCCGGATCACTTCATCTCGTAGAAACCCATCTTCACGCCGGCGAGCTCGATGACGTCGTTATCGGCGAGCTTGGTCGCCTGGGCGCCGATGTCCTTGCCGTTCACGGTGGGGAAGCCCTGGCCCTGGCCGCTCTCCACATGCACCACGAAGAAGCCGTCGGCGCGGCGGGTGACCGCGGCCACCTGCACGCCGGGGCGTCCCAGGGTGGTGAGGGCCTTGTTGAGCTCCAATTCCTTGCCGGCGAAGCTGCCGGAGAGCACCTGCAGCTTGGCGCGGGGCAGGGCGGCCGCCTTGCCGTCGGCGATGGGCGCGCCGCCGGCATCGGAGATCGCCTTGTTCACGCTGTCCATGCTCGGCACGCCGGTCTGGCTCTTGGTGCCGGGCCGGATGATCATGGTCTTCTCGAAGTCGTCGGCGTCGCCGCCGGCCGGGGCGGGCTTGCCGCTCACGTACTTGAGGGAGTGGCGGCCGATGGTGATGACGTCGCCTTCCTGGAGGGCATGCTTCTTGACCAGCTTGCCGTTGACGTAGGTGCCGTTGGTGCTGTTCAGGTCCTCGAGGAAGGAGTCCTTGAGGATGTTGATGATGAGGGCGTGGTGGCCGCTCACCGCCATGTTGTCGATATGGATGTCGTTGTCGGCCAGGCGACCGATCGTATAGCGCTCTTTTTCGAGTTCGTATTGCGCCAGTTCCTGGCTGTCGAGTGTCAGTATCAGCTTGCCCATGGGTCTGCCTCTTGGTAATTCGTTTCTCGTTTAGCCCGACCGTACCCCGTCATCGCGGCTCAAGAGAACCAATCCGTCAGCCGGTCGAAGAATCCACGTTGCATCTCGAACGACTTAAGCGGCTGCACCAGGACCACGGAGACGTTGTCCCGGCCGCCGTTGTCGTTAGCCAGCTTGACCAGCTGCTGGGCTGCCGCCTCAAGGTTAGCACTAAACGTCTTGAGCGTTAAGTAAATATCCGCGTCTTCCACCATGTCATTCAGGCCGTCGGAGCACAGCAGATAGATGTCATCCTGCATGACCACGTCTTCCTGGATGTCCACCTCGACGGTGGGCTCGATCCCCAAGGCCCGGGTGACCAGGTTCTTGTTGAGGGACTTGCGGGCTTCCTCGGGTGTGTAGAAACCCCGCGCCACCAGCTCCTGCAGCAGAGAGTGATCGGTGGTCACCTGCTCGAACTGGCCGTGGCGGACGCGATAGAGGCGCGAGTCGCCCACGTGGGCGATGGAGATCCGGTTGTTGTAGAACAGGCAGGCGACGATGGTGGTGCCCATGCCCTCGCATTGGGGCTGGCTCTTCGCCGTCTGGTGGATGATGTCGTTGGCCTTGAGGATGGCGTTGCGCAGCAGCACGCTCTCGGCGCTGTAGCTCTCGGCGCCGGCCGGATGCTTGTGCGCATCCTTGATGCCGTTGGTGACGAACTCGTTGAGCGTCTGCACGGCGATGCCGCTCGCGACCTCGCCGGCCTTGTAGCCGCCCATGCCGTCAGCGACCACGACGAGACCGGTCTCGATGTCGGTACCGATGCAGTCCTCGTTGTTCGGGCGCACCATTCCCTTGTCGCTGTGCCCGACGAAGTTCAGCTTGCCTTTGTAGCTCATGCCGGCAGCCTTTGTTATTGCTTTAACTGGACGGCGTATGCACGCACGTCCTTGGCGAAATCACCGCCCCGCTGGTACCGCTGTTCCGGGTCCTTCTGCAAGGCCTTCTCCAGGATCTTGTTCACTTCGTCCGGCAACTCGGCCCTGACCGTGGTCACCGGCGGATGCGGCTCGTTGGCGATCTTGAACATCAAGGTCGCCATGGAGTCGGCCTGGAAAGGCAGCTGCCCCGCGAGCAGCTGATACATGGTAACACCCAGGGAGAACAGGTCGGAACGGCCGTCCACTTTCTTGCCGGAAAGCTGCTCCGGGGACATATAGGAGGGGGT
>DASYZF010000067.1:0-2145 GCA_035946515.1 Gammaproteobacteria bacterium
TACTTCGCCCCGCTCGCCTGTTCCATGGCCACGCGCATCGCCCTGCATGAGGCCGGTGCCGAGGCCCGCTACATCTACGTGGACATCCACACCCATCCCCATGACCGCCGCCTCGAGGATGGCTCGGATTATCACGCCATCAATCCCATGGGCCAGGTCCCGGCGGTGCGCACCCAGGCCGGCGAGCTCATCACCGAGAACCCGGTGGTGCTGCAGTACGTGGCGGACCAGTATCCGGACGCCGGACTCGCGCCTGCAGGCGGCCTCGCCCGTTACCGCCTGCAGGAGTGGCTCAACTTCATCGGCACCGAACTGCACAAGGGCATGTACATCCCCCTGCTGGGGCGCAACAACCCGGAGGGTGCCAAGGACTTCGCGCGGCAGAAGACCGCCGCGCGCTTGGGCCGCGTGGAAAGCCGGCTGCAGGAGCACGAGTTCCTGCTGGACCGGTTCAGCGTCGCCGATGCCTACCTCTTCACGGTACTGAACTGGTCCCAGTATGCGGGTGTGGAGCTCTCTGCCTGGCCGGCGGTGCAGGCCTATTACCAGCGCCTGCTGCAGCGTCCCAGCGTCGCCCAAGCGCTGGCGGAGGAGAGCCGCATCTACGCCTGGGAACTGCAACGCAAGGCCGCCGCGTGAGCGCGCAACACCTGGCCGCCATCGATGCCTCCACCGCCGAGGTGTTGCGCCGCTTCAACGGGGTGTTCCTGGACCACGACCCGGCGCCCCTGGCCGGGCTCGTGGCGGAGGATTGCGTCATCGAGAACATCCAGCCGGCGCCCGACGGTGCGCGCCTGGTGGGACAGGCCGCCTGCGTGGCGCGCTGGACCGAGATCGCGACGGCCCCGGGCACGTTCTTCGTGCTGGAGGATACGATCGTGATGGGCGAGCGCGGCATCATCCTCTGGCGCTATCACTGGGGGCCGGAGCGGTCCAGCTCGGTGCGCGGCGTGAACCTGATGCGGGTGCGGGACGGGCGCATCGTGGAGGCCAAGGGCTACGTCAAAGGGGCTTGAGGCCGCACACCGCCGCAGGCCGCCGCATCTGGGCCAGGGGCGCGGAGCCCATCTGGCACTTAACGGGCGCACGCCCCGATGCGACCATGCCGCGGTCCCGGGCGCCCGCAAGATTCCGGAAGATTCGCCGCCGCCGGCCTCCTAGGATGGGCGCACCTGAGGAACCACCAAGGTGCTCACCATGGTCACCGTAAACAAGATCGACTGGCCACGCATCCTGCTCAAGGCCTGCAAGCGCATCGAGCGCGGCGAGGGAGACTCCTCGCTCACCGGCCTCGCGCGCGGGCTCGGCGTCGGCGCCTCGGAGCTGCAGCGCCAATTCAAGCGCCGCCTGGGCGCCTCACCCAAGGCCTACGCCCAGGCGCTGCAACTGCACCGCCTCACCCAGCGCGTCGCCAAGGACCGCTCCACGCTCGAGGCGACCTACGCCGCCGGCTTCGAGTCCGCCGCCAGCGCCTACTCCGCCGCCGGCGGAGCGCTGGGCGTATCGCCCGGCCGCCTGCGCAAGCCCTTGGACATCGGCTGGTGGCTCGGCCTCTCGGACTTGGGCTGGATGCTCATGGCCGCCACCGAGAAAGGCATCTGCTGGCTCGCCTTCGGCGACGAGCCGGGCGAGATGCTCCAGGAACTGCGCGCCGCCTATCCCAAGGCGCGCTTCGCCAACGACGAGCGCCGGCTGCTGGACTGGTTCGACGCGGTACGCGAGTTCGTGTTGCTGCCCAAGGAAGCCCTGGAACTGCCGGTGGACGTGCAAGGCACCGCCTTCCAGGCGCGGGTGTGGCGCGCACTGCGCCAGATCCCGCTCGGCGCCACCCAGAGCTACGGCCAGGTGGCGAAGCGGATCGGCGAGCCGGCCGCGGTGCGCGCCGTGGCCTCGGCCTGCGCCAAGAACAAGGTGGCGCTGCTCATCCCCTGCCACCGGGTGGTGGGCGCCGACGGCCGGCTCTCGGGTTACCGCTGGGGCGCGGAACGCAAGGCGGCATTGCTCGAGCGCGAACGGGATGAGTGAGCATGCGCGCTTCAGATGCAGGTCTTGAGCCTGCGGATGGCCTCGGGGATGTCGCGGCTCGCGGCGCCGCCGAAGCCCAAGATCAGCCCGCCGCGCTGCGGCGGCCTGATGTAGCACTGG
>DASYZF010000068.1:0-3341 GCA_035946515.1 Gammaproteobacteria bacterium
TAGATGGTGTCGAAGGCGAGGGAGGATTTGCCCGAGCCCGAGAGCCCGGTGATCACGATGAGCTTGTCCCGGGGCAGGTCCACGTCCACGTTGGCGAGGTTGTGGGTGCGGGCGCCGCGGACGCGGATGGTGTCGAGAGCCATGGGCCGAAGGAGTCCTTAAAGGGTCGAAAAGCGAACATTCAAGTTTACGCCGAGGAGGTAGCGCGGGGCAAAACCATGTAGGGGGCCGGTGTTAAAATGCCGCCGCCGCCTGCGCGGAACCTTCCTGTCTCCTGTCAGCGAGCTGTCATGTCCGCATCCAAGCTCTCCTCCGGCGAGGTCCGCGCCGCCCTGTCCCTGGCCGGGATCTTCGCCTTGCGCATGTTCGGCCTGTTCATGATCTATCCCGTGTTCGCCGTCTATGCCCGGAGTCTGCCGGACGCGACGCCGGCCCGGGTCGGGCTGGCCTTGGGGATCTATGGCCTCGCCCAGGCGCTCTTCCAGATGCCTCTGGGGGTGGCTTCAGACCGCCTGGGGCGCAAGCCCGTCATCGCGGCGGGCCTCCTGGTATTCGCCCTGGGAAGCGGTATGGCGGGCCTCGCCCACAGCGTCGCTGGCATCACGCTCGGGCGGTTCCTGCAGGGGGTGGGCGCCGTGGGTTCGGCGGTATTGGCCTTGGCTGCGGACCTGAGCCGCGAGCGGCAGCGCACCAAGGTGATGGCGGTGATCGGCATCACCATCGGTTTCGCCTTCGGCCTGGCGCTGGTGCTGGGGCCCCTGCTGAACGGCTGGATGGGGGTCCCTGGCATGTTCTGGCTCACGGCGGTCCTCGCCGGCGCCGCCCTGGTGCTGCTCTATGCCGCCGTACCGGAGCCTGAGAGCACCGAGGTGCACGCCGAGACCGAGGCGGTGCCGGCCATGCTGCTGCGAGTGCTGAAGGACCCGACGCTCCTACGCCTGGATTTCAGCATCCTGGCCCAGCATGCCATCCTGACTTCCACCTTCCTGAGCGTGCCCCTGGTCCTCCAATCCGCCGGGCTCCCTTCGGAGCGCGCCTGGCAGCTCTATCTCCCGGTATTGCTGGTCTCGGTGCTGGTGGTTGGGCCTCTCGTCATGGCCACGGAGCGTGGCGGACACATGCGCGGCGTGCTGCTCGCCGCCGTGGCGGCCGTCGGCCTCGCGCAGCTCGGCTTTCTGGTGCCGGGTGGGGGCCTGTGGCTGCCGGCCGTGGCATTGACGCTCTTCTTCGCCGCCTTCAATTTCCTGGAAGCCGCCTTGCCCGCGCTCATCTCCCGGCAGGCGCCCAAGCAAGCCCGGGGCACGGCCATGGGCGTGTATTCCAGTGCCCAGTTCCTCGGTATCTTCCTAGGCGGGGTGCTCGGGGGGTTGTGCCAGGAGCGCTTCGGCCTCATGGGCGGGTTCGGCTTTAGCTTGGTACTGACAGGTATATGGCTGTATGTTGCCGTACGCCAAGACCCGCCAGCTGCGGGATAGGACAATCTGGGGAATCAATGATCAACGCTGCCGCTGATATCGTTGAATTCTTCCGAATCGTCAGTGCGCGACTGCGCGCCTATCCCGGTCTTACGGGGTTCTGCGTGATGGTGGTGTTCTTTGCCGTGACAATGCACTTGGGTTTCGCCCTGCAGGATGAGCCCTTCGAGTGGTACGGCGCCCAGCGGGTGCTGGCCGGAGACATACCCCTGCGGGATTTCGACAGTTACGACCCCGCGCGCTATTACTGGGCGGCAGCCGTGATGGCTCTGTTGCAAAGCCACGGGTTCATTGCGTTCCGCATCTCGCTCGGGCTGTGCGCTGCTTTGGGCATGCTGCTAGCTAATCGCCTAATCTTCCGTGCGTGGCCAGCACCCGGCCTGTGGCTGCTGTTGACAACGAGCATCTCTCTCATCATCTGGATGACCCGTTTTCACAAGGTCTTCGATGTGGTCGCAAGCATCGCACTCGTGATGTCATTAGCCTGGTTGCTGGAGCAACCGACGCGGCGGAGGTTCTTTGTAAACGGCGCAGTGGTTGGAATGGTGGCAATCATTGGACGTAACCATGGCGTGTACGGCGTAGTAGCGGGTGCCCTTGGGTTGGGCTTCGTGGTCTATGCTGAGAAGCGCGCGGCTGTTTGGCCGAGCTTCCTTTGCTGGTGTGCGGGCATCGTGATCGGCTATGCACCGATGCTTCTGGCAATCCTTCTGGTGCCCGGATTCTGGGCCGGGCTCTGGGCGACCATACAGGTGTTTTTCGAGTTTGGTGCTACACATTATCCGGTGGAGTACCCGTGGCCGTGGCTCGTGCCCATGGCAGAGCCGATCGGAGAGATCGTCCGGTATCTGTTTACAAGCTTCCTGATGATCGGTGTCCCGTTGTTCGGCGTCGGCGGCCTCTTATACTTCGTTTGGCGGGTACGTGTTCAGAAGCTCCCGGCGGATTATCTGGTACTCGCGGCAGCGATGGTATCAATCCCTTATACTCATTTCGCTTCCCAAGGTCTGGGGCACCTGGAACAGGCCATTTTCCCGATGTTCATCGGTATCTTCGCCGTGGTCGTGGGGATGCCACGCTGGCCTGCGCTGGCCCTGTCGACCACCGTATGCGTCTTGAGCCTCTTCTTGCTGGTGCCGGATCAAGATTTCTATGCACGGATGACGGATCCGCATCGATGGCTACCCGTGCAGATAGGGCAGGATACCTTGACCATCAACTGGTTCATTGCCAAGCGAATCTCGGTGTTGGCACGATTGGTGCAAAAGTATGCCCCTGGGGACAGGGAGTTCGTGGCTGAACCTTTCATCCCCGGAGCTTATGCCCTGTTCGACCGCCGTGCGGCGGTCTGGAATCCGTACGCCCTGTTCCCCGCCGATGGCACGCTCCAGGAGAAGGAGATCGCACGTATCCAGAAGGAGCAGCCTGGGTTCGTGTTGATTACAACCGGTCCCTACCCTTATCAGCTAATCGATCCGATGGTGTATAACTTCATTACCCGGAACTTTGTCAGGACCGTGGATCCCGCCATCCCACCGCAATGGGGTTGGGAGCTTTACCTGCCGCCCCAAGTCATGGGCCAGAAAGCCCGTGACCAAAGGGGCGGAATCCAAGTAAAATGACCGCTATTGGATGAAACCGATCTGAAGGCGGACTCAACGGAGAGCTGGTATGGCACGCGGCGTAAACAAGGTGATCCTGGTGGCGACGGTGGGCAAGGACCCTGAGGTCAAGTACATGCCGTCCGGCGGCGCCGTGGTGAATCTCACTGCTGCCACCAACGAATCTTGGAAGGACAAGCAGACCGGCGAGAAGAAGGAGCGCACCGAGTGGCACCGGCTCACCTTCTATAACCGCCTGGCGGAG
>DASYZF010000069.1:0-7761 GCA_035946515.1 Gammaproteobacteria bacterium
TATTTATTTTGCGGGTGGCGTCGAAGTCGTGGCCGATGGTGCCGCGGTGGCGGGTTTCGCAGCGCTCGCTGCAGCCGGGGCGGCTACGGCAGGCGATGCGGCGCTCGAAGCGGCGGGGGTGCTTGCGTCGCCTGGATCGGAGTAATCCTGGTACTGGTCCTGGTCCGGCGGGTTGCCGTCGTAGATGTTGTAACGGCGGTTCTGGATATAGGCGTCGCGCACGAAGGCGTAGGGGTCGTAGGCGCTGTCGATGCTGGCATTGGCCTGCATCAGGCTCACGCGCTCATCCAGCCCGTACATCACCAGGATGCCGTTGCGCCAGCGCGGAGTGATGTCCGAGTAGGCCGGGTCGCTATAGGCATTCACCACGCGCCCGCCGGCGTCGCGCACGGTGCTGGGTCCCAGGATGGGCAGCACCAGATAGGGGCCTGAAGGCACCCCCCAGTGGGCCAGGGTCTCGCCGAAGTCCTCGTCATGGTGGGGCAGGCCCACATGCTGGGCCACGTCGAAGAAGCCCAGGAGCCCCACGGTGCTGTTCACCAGGAACCGGCCCGTGTCCGAGAGACCCTGCTTGGCCTTGCCCTGCAGGACGTCGTTCACTATGGTGATGGGCTCGAACAGGTTCGTCAGGAAGTCGTGGAAGCGGTTGCGGGCGGGTTCCGGCACGGCGCGCGTATAAGTGCTGGCCACAGGACGCACCACGGCCTTGTCCAGCGTGTCGTTGAAGCCGTAGATGGCCCGGTTCATCTTCTCCCACGGGTCCTTGGTCTGGGTGACGTAATCGGGGGGCGCGCTGGCGCAGCCTGCGAGCAGGCCCGCGGCCAGCATCAGGGCCATAGTCACGC
The DNA here is from genome assembly GCA_035946515.1 of Gammaproteobacteria bacterium. Lineage (GTDB taxonomy): Bacteria > Pseudomonadota > Gammaproteobacteria > Natronospirales > REEB76 > DASUBN01. The sequence goes on from DASYZF010000069.1 coordinate 846, forward strand.
GTGGCCGCTGGGTACGGCGCGCGGGTTCGGACATGGGGATCCCTCGGGACAGGACGTGCTTATCCTAGCAGGTTGTGCCGTCCGGCCACAGCGCGGGAGCGGCGCTCAAGGCCCGTCCTCCGCGTCTTCCCGCGCCTGCCGCGCTGCCTGTTCCATGCGATGCAAGCGCGCGCGGTAGCGCTGCTGCTGCACGCTGCTCAGGCCCGGGGTGGCGAGTGCGATGCGCAGCTGATCCACGGCGTCGCTGGGTGAGCCGCTCGCGAGGTAGTACTCGGACATGTAGTAGTGGGAGTCGGCGCTGTCGTCCAACTTGTCATAAGACTTGGCCGCCAGCCGCAGCGCCTCGGGGTCGGCCTGCCGGCCCGTGGTGATGGTGGTCAGCAGATCGGTGGCATCTTTAGGCCTGCCTGCCTCGATGAGATCGCTGGCGTAGCTCAGGATCAGCGGCTTGCTGTCCGGGAACAGGCGCAGGGCGGCCTGGTAAGTGTTGATGGCCCCGGCAGTCTTGCCGGCTTGCATCTCGCTGTTGGCGAGGCCGATGCGGAACGCGGTCACGTCGTCGTATTCGGAGGCGAGCGTGGTCATGAGGTTGGAGGCGTCGGCGTATCTGCCTTCCCGCTCATAGACGAGGGCGAGGCCATAGCGCATGGCCGCCTGGTCCCAGCCCTGGGTGGAAGTCAAACCGGCCTGGAAGTAGGCCTGCAGGCTCTGGGTGCTGTCGTCCTGGAGCGCCTTCAGCCTGGCCTTCATGAGCACGTAGTTGCGGCTGTCGGGACGCGGCGGCACGTGCAGCTGTTCCGCGCGGCTTTTGGCCTCGGCGATGCGGGTGGAATCCAGGGGATGGTCCAGCAGGAAGGAAGGGATCCGGTCTATGCCGAGGAGCGAGGAGACACTCTCCATCTTGGTGAAGAAGTCGATCATGCCCTCAGGCTGGTAGCCGGCGCGCGCCAGGGTGGCGATGCCGACCCGGTCGGCCTCGGCTTCATCGCCGCGGGTGTAGTTGATCTGGTGCTGGATGATGCTGCCCTGGGCGGTGGCAAGCGCGCCCATGGCCACGTCCGGGTCGCTGGTCTTGGTGGCCGCGAGGATGCCGGCCAGCATGGTGGCGAGATCCAGGAAGCTCCGGTCCTTCTGGTCCTCCAGTTGGCGTGCCAGGTGGCGCTGGGTGACGTGGCCGATCTCGTGGGCCAGCACGCCGGCGAGCTCATCCTCATTTTCCGTCATGAGGAGCAGGCCGCTGTTCACCACGATGAAGCCGCCTGGCAGGGTGGTGGCGTTGATCTCCGGGTCGTCGATGATGAAGAAACCGAAATGGAGGTCGGGGTTGTCGCTGTGGGAAGAGAGCGAATACCCGAGGCTCTCGATGTATTCCTGCAGCAGGGGATCGCCGACGATGAAGCCGGCGTCGCGGAGTTCGTTGATCACCTGCAGGCCGATGGTGTATTCCTGCTGGGGGGTGATCATGTTGGCCCCGGCCTCGCCGATCTGCGGCAGGTTGAAGTCGCTGCGGCCGGTAGAGGACAGGGCGCCGCTGGGCGCCGGGGCCGGCAGGCTCTGCAGCGTGGTCACCGGGACCTCGGGCGGGGCGGTATCCGCCCAGGCCGCGGCGGCGGTGAAGCAGGCGGCGAGGAGGCAGGTGCTTAAGGTCGGCAGGGGATGTTTCAAGGCTCAGGTCACCGTGGCAGGCCGGTTCGAGGCGCCCACATGCATAGTGACGCCATTATCGCATGCTCGTTGACGCCCGCGCGTCGGCTGTCCCGCCTGCCATGGGGCCGTCACGAGGCCTTATGTAACTGTCGGTAACATACATGCGCCAAATAAAAAGCCCCCTGAAAGGGGGCGCGTCGCATGCGACCCGCGGCGAGCCAGGGCTCGAAGCATACCTTCGAGCGGGCGCATAGGGATATGCGCCCTGGACCGGAGGCGAAGCAGGAAGCGCAGCCTAAGGGCGAGCCTGGTCTCGTCGCCAGGGGCATGTCGCGAAGCGACATACGGCTCGCCAGGGAAGGCGAGACTGGTCGTGACGCCATGGACGGCAAAGAACCACAATTGCACGACTACAAATGAAAAGCCCCCGTGAGGGGGCTTTTCAGATCCAAACCAGTTCAGCCTCAGAACTGATAGCGGTAATCCACGCCGAGGATATCTGCATCGGCCTTGAAGGTACCGACGATGTGGTCGTCACCGTTGGCGTTCAGCTGGTTGAAGGGCACGCTGCCTCCGAGGAAGAGGTGGGCGTAACCGATGTCCCACTGGGAATGGTCGCTCACGTGCCAGCTGGCGCCCACGGCGATCCAGCGGCGGGTGTCGTCCGGTAGGCGCGCGGTGCGGCTGGGGCTCTTGTCGTTGGTGCAACTCAGGTTGGCGGCGGTGGTATTGCAGGGCGCCGCAGGATCCGGCACCGGAGTCTTGTCCAGGGCCAGGCCGCCGCGGAAGGTCCAGGCGCTGCTGTACAGGTAGTCGGCGCCGACGCTGAAGCGGTTGGAGTTGGACAGACCCTCGTCCACCGCCACCGGCGTGGTGCCCGGGTTTTTGAAGTTGATGGTGAGGTTGCTGAAGCTGCTCCAGCCGGTGTTGGACCAGTCGGCGGTCAGGGTCCACTGGTCGTTGAGCTTCTGCAGGTAGCTCAGGGAGATGATGCGGGGCGTCTCGAAGGACGAGGAGATGCCCTGGCTCTGGAACTGGGTGATGGTGCTGAACAGCGTCGGCACGTTGGTGAACGAGGCGTTGCCGCTCAGGTCATGGCTCACGGACGAGCGGTAGGCGAAACCCAAGCGCATGTCGCTGTTGATGTCCCACAGGGCGCCCAGGTTCCAGCCGGTGCCGTGGCCGCTGGCCTGTGCGGAGAAGAAGCCGTCATGGCCCTGGGGAGTGAGGCCGTTGGCCGTGCAGATCACGGGGTTGAGCTCGCCGAAGCAGATGGCCCCGAAGTCCACCGCGTTGGTGAGCTTCACGTTCATCTGCTGGTAGTCGATGCCGAAGCCAAGCGAGAAGTTCGGGGCGACCTTCCAGGCCAGCGTCGGGTTGTAGTTGAGCACCGACACGCTGCTGTAGATGGCCTGGTAGCGGAAGATGGAATCGTTGTCGTACTTGGTGGCGAGACCGAAGGGCGTGTTGAGCCCGAAGCCGAAGGTGAGGTTATCGGTCAAGGGTTTCGAGTAGTACACGAACATCGGGCCACCGAGTTTGCCGACGCTGCCGCCGTTGCCGCCGGAGAGGGGCTGGCCGGTGGCGTCGGTGGCGGAGGTCTTGCTGAAGTCGGCGCCGAAACGGATCAGGGCGTAGCCTCCCAGGATCTCGGAGTTCTTGAGTTCCTCGAGGCCGGCCGGGTTGTACCAGACGCTGGAGGCGTCTTCGGCTGCCGCCGCACCGCCGGAGTGCGCGCGGCCGAGGCTCGCGGCGCTCATCTCGGTGAGCTGGAAGTTGGCGGCGGAGGCGCTGCCTGCGGCCAGGAGCGCCAAGGCGGCGGTGGCGCCGGACAGGATCCCCAAGGAGAACTGCTTCTTATTCATCTTTACAACCCTCTGAGAGAGCGAGAATTTATCGCCAGATTTAAGCATAGGCGGACCTAAATTGTAAGCACCTGAACCCATCCGGACGGGCGGCTACAGGGTGTCGGAGGCGAAATCCGCCAAGCGTGAACGCTCGCCCCGCAGCAGGGTCACGTGCCCGGAGTGGGGCCAGTGCTTGAAACGGTCCACCACGAAGGTCAGGCCCGAGGTGGTCTCGGTCAGGTAGGGCGTGTCTATCTGGGAGACGTTGCCGATGCAGACGATCTTGGTGCCCGGGCCGGCGCGGGTGATGAGCGCCTTGAGCTGCTTGGGGGTGAGGTTCTGTGCTTCGTCCAGGATGATGTAGCGGTTCAGGAAGGTGCGGCCGCGCATGAAGTTCATGGAACGTATCTTGATGCGGCTGCGCAGGAGGTCGCCGGCCGCGGCCCGGCCCCATTCGCCGCCTTCGCCGGACTGGGTGAGCACCTCCAGGTTGTCCATGAGTGCGCCCATCCAGGGCGTCATCTTCTCCTCCTCGGTGCCGGGCAGGAAGCCGATGTCCTCGCCGAGCGGCACCGTGACGCGGGTCATGATGATCTCGCGGTAGCGGTTCTGCTCCAGCGTCTGGGCGAGGGCGGCGGCGAGCGCCAGGAGCGTCTTGCCGGTGCCGGCGGAGCCCAGCAGCGTGACGAAATCCACGTCGGGATCAAGCAGGAGATTGAGGGCGAAGTTCTGCTCGCGGTTGCGGGCGTTGATGCCCCACACCGTGTGGCGGATGCCGCGGTAGTCGCGCGTCAGCTCCAGTAGCGCGCCGCGGTCGTCGATGCCGCGCACGATGGCCTCGAAGTTGTCGCTGTACAGGCATTGGTTGGGGTGCCAGTTCTTCACCAGCGGCCCGCGGATGCGGTACCAGGTGCGGCCCTCCTGCTGCCAGGACTCCATGTCCTTGCTGTGCCGGTCCCAGAAGTCGCCGGGCAGCTCCTCCATGCCGGTGAACAAGAGGTCCAGGTCGTCCAGGGCCTTGTCGTTGAAGTAGTCCTCGGCATGGATGCCGAGCACCGCCGCCTTGATGCGCAGGTTGATGTCCTTGGAGACCAGCGTCACGCGGGTATCGGCGTGGCGCTGCTGCAGGGCGAGGGTGGTGCCGAGGATGTCGTTGTCGGGTTTGTTGCCGGGCAGGGAGTCCGGCAGCACCGAGGGCAGGGACTCGGTCTGGAAGAACAGGCGCCCGCCGGTGGCCGCCGGGGTGGCGGGGTTCTGCAGGTTCTGGATGACGAGGCCGGCGTCGATCTCCGCCTTGCTCACGTCGCGCATCATGTCGTCCAGGAAGCGGCTCACCTGGCGCACGTTGCGCGCGGCTTCGGACACGCCCTTCTTGCCGGCGTCGAGCTCCTCGAGCACCACCATGGGCAGGAAGATGTCGTGCTCCTGGAAGCGGAACAGGGCGGTGGGGTCGTGCATGAGCACGTTGGTGTCGATCACGTAGAGGCGCTGTTGCGGCTTGGCGCCGCGCTTGGTCTTGCTCACTTGCTCTTGCCCCGTACAGCCTTCTTCTTGGCTGGCCGCTTCTTGGCGGGGCGCTTCCTGGGCGCCTTCGCCGCCGGTCTGGCGGAACCCCCGAGCGCCTCGAGCACCTCGGCGGCGTGGCCCTGCACTTTCACCTTGCGCCACTCGCGCACCAGCACACCCTTGGGATCGATCAGGAAGGTGCTGCGCTCGATGCCCCACACCTTCTTGCCGTACATGTTCTTCTCTTTTACCACGCCGAACAGCGTGCACACCTTCTCGTCCTCGTCGGCGAGCAGCTCGAAGCGGAAGCCGAACTTGTCGCAGAACCGGTCGTGGGATTTCAGGCTGTCGCGCGAGACGCCGAGCACCACCGCGTTCTTGCGGGTGAGCTTCGCCAGGTTGGCGTTGAAATCCTGGCCCTCCAGGGTGCAGCCAGGGGTGTCGTCCTTCGGGTAGAAGTAGAGCACCACGCTCTTGCCGCGGAACGAGCCGGGCCCCAAGTCCTTGCCGCCGGTGGCGGGCAGGGTGAAATCCGGTACTGGCTTGCCGACGGCGATCTTGCTCATGCGTGAATCACCCCTTGATGGGTTCCATGATGGCGTCCAGGTTCAGGTCGTCGCAGAAATCCATGAACTCCTCGCGCAGCCGCCCGATATGCATGTCGGCGCGGATGTTGACCGACATCTGCACGGCGAACATGGGCGCGCCGGTGTGGGCGGCGGGGTAACTGCGGGTGGAAAGCTCGGCGATGCCGATGTCGCGCTCGGCGAAGAAGTTGGCCAGGTTGAACACGATGCCGGGCTGGTCGAGGCAGACCACGTCCACGGCATAGGGGATGAGGTCCTGGCGCGGCTCGCGCTCGCTGGTACGGCGCGAGGCCAGGGTGAGCCCGAGCTTCTGGGCGAGTTTGGGCAGGGTGGCTTCGAGCTTGGTGATGGTGTTCCAGTTGCCGCCGACCAGCACCAGCATGGAGAACTCGCTGCCGAGGACGGTCATGCGGCTCTCGACCACGTTGCAGCCGCAGTCGCGCACCGTGCGGGCGAGGTCGTGGAGGGTGCTGGCCCGGTCTTCGCCCAGCACGGATACCACCAGGAACTGTTTCATTCGGTCTCGGGCCGCATTGACCAGGTGGCGGGGTCGATGGCAGCAGTGTAGCGGGTTTGTGCCGGGCTGCAACTCTCTTGAGCTCCGCGCCTTGAGCCCGGGGTGCGTGGACCGTTAACATAGCGTTTTTGCCCGGGAGGGAAGCGATGTTCCAGGGGAGCATGGTGGCGATAGTGACGCCCATGGCCGCCGACGGCCGGGTGGACGAGGCCGCCCTGGACGCGCTGCTCGACTGGCACCTGGCCGAGGGCACCGACGCCGTGGTGGCGGTGGGCACCACCGGCGAATCCGCCACCCTGGAGGACGAGGAGCACCTGGCCGTGGTGGCGCGTTGCATCCGCCGACTCAAGGGCAGGATCCCCGTCATCGCCGGCACCGGCTCCAACAACACCGCCCATGCGGTGCAGATGAGCCGCCGTGCCCAGGAGCTGGGTGCCGATGCGGTGCTGGTCGTGGCCCCTTACTACAACAAGCCCATGCAGGAAGGCCTGTACCGGCATTTCCGGGCCATCGCCGAGGCCGTCACCCTGCCGGTGCTGCTCTACAACGTGCCCGGCCGGACCATCACCGACATCCTGCCGGCCACCGTGGAGCGCCTGTCGAAACTCCCCAACATCGTGGGTATAAAGGAGGCGACCGGGGACCTCGCCCGGGTGGACGACCTGCGGCGTCGCTGCGGCGACAAGTTCCTGCTCATCAGCGGCGACGACGCCACGGCCCGGGAGTTCATCCTCAAGGGCGGGGTGGGGGTGATCTCCGTGACCGCCAACGTGGCGCCGAAGCTGATGCACGAGATGTGCCTGGCGGCCCGT
>DASYZF010000070.1:0-1806 GCA_035946515.1 Gammaproteobacteria bacterium
AGGCAGGCCCAGGACAGGATCGCGGCCAGGTAGCGGACCAGGGTCTGCCGGAAACCGACCCGGCCCCCGTCGCGGCTGCCGACGAGCTTCACCCGCCAGGCCAGCATCCCCAGGGTCTGCCCGTCCCGGAGCCAGAAGCCGGCGAAGAAGCCGTAGCCGATGGCCAGCAGGTAGAGCTGGTACAGGGACTCGGCGAGGGGATGTTCCGGCGTGATGGCGCCGTGGCTCAAGGGCATCACCAGCGCGGTGCCGATGAACCACAGGGCCAGCACGATGAGGCCGTCGTAGCAGGCGGCCGCGAGCCGCCGCCACAGGGCGACAGGTTTCGGGATGCGGTCGTCGCGGCTCATGACCGGGGAAGGTTGCAAGATGGCGCTCCCTACCGGATTCGAACCGGTGTTTAAGCCTTGAGAGGGCTCCGTCCTAGGCCTCTAGACGAAGGGAGCGAGGGACTGCAAGGGGGTGGTATTATACGGACGCGCCGGATTTGCTCAAGTTCGGCGTCAGGCGATCCTCCGGGAACCCATAAAACGTGAGCTCACAGGAACCGGCCGTCATCCGACCCTTCATCCTCCCCCGCGCACAACACGGCATCTCGCGGGCCAACATCTCCGAAAACGCCCTGAAAGTCCTCTACCGGCTGACGAACGCCGGCTACGAGGCCTATCTCGTGGGCGGCAGCGTGCGCGACCTGCTTCTGGGCCGGGAGCCCAAGGACTTCGACGTGGCCACCAGCGCCCACCCGGAGCAGGTGGAGGAGCTGTTCCGCAACTGCCGCCTCATCGGCCGTCGCTTCCGCCTGGCGCACGTGCGCTTCGGCGACGAGATCATCGAGGTGGCCACCTTCCGCGCCAACGGCGCCCCCGACACCTCCGAAGAGGCCGCGCTCGCCCACGGCGAGACCGGCCGCATCCTGCGCGACAACCTCTACGGCACCGTGGACCAGGATGCCGTGCGCCGCGACTTCAGGCTCAACGCCCTGTACTACGACATCCGCGACTTCTCGGTGCACGACTTCGTGGGGGGACTGCAGGACCTGCGCGAAGGCGTGGTGCGCCTGATCGGCGACCCGGAGATGCGCTACCGCGAGGATCCGGTGCGCATGCTGCGGGCGGTGCGCTTCGCCGTGAAGCTGGGGTTCAAGATCCACCCCGGCAGCGAGGCGCCCATCGCGGGCCTGGCGCCCCTGCTGAACGACATCCCGCCGGCACGCATGTTCGAGGAGATCCTGAAGCTCTTCCTCTACGGCTTCGGCGAGCAGGCCTTCGTGGCCTTGCGCCATCACGGTCTCTTCGGCCAGTTGTTCCCGCGCACCGAGGCGGCGCTCGCCGCCCAGCCGGAAGGACCGGCCCATGCCTTCATCGCCAAGGCCCTGGCCAGCACCGACGGCCGCGTGCAGCAGGACCTGCCGGTCACCCCCGCGTTCCTGTTCGCCGCGCTGCTCTGGGAGCCGGTGCGCCGGGCGGCGCAGGAGCTCGAGGCCCAGGGCAGCCATCCCAGCGATGCGCTGCGCCGTGCTTCGGGCGAGATCGTCTCCGAACAGGTCCAGCGCGTGGCGCTGCCGCGCCGCTTCTCCACGCCCATGACGGAGATCTTCCAGCTGCAGCCGCGCTTCACCCAGCGCAACGGCAAGCGCCCGCAGCGGCTGCTCACCCATCCGCGCTTCCGCGCCGCCTACGACTTCCTGGTGCTGCGCGCCCAGGCGGGGGAGGCGGACATGGAGCTGGCGCAATGGTGGACGGAACTGCAGGCGGGCAACCCCGTGGCGCCGGCGCCCAGCAGCGCCGCCGAACCCGGCCAGCGCCG
>DASYZF010000071.1:0-4060 GCA_035946515.1 Gammaproteobacteria bacterium
GCCGGCAAGCTGGTGACGCCGCCCTGAGCGGGAGGGTGAGGGCAGAAGGACAGAGAGTTTCGGTTAGTGCGACTTCGACGTTCGCGGATGGGCGTTCGAGGTAGGCACGGCAGAGGCCGGTGGCCGACACCATCGGCCTCTGCATTCTCTTCGGGATTCGGTGTCGGGAGGGAGCGGCGCGCATCCGCGCCGCAATGCAGGGGGTTGGGGAACGGAAGGGGAGTCACGGCCAGGCCGTGACTCCCTCTTTCTTTATGGAGACCGCGCCAGGTTCAGTTCTTGAGGGCGGCCAGGCGGGCCACGGCGAAGTCCAGGGACTCCGCCGACATGCGGTCCGCCGCCAGGGCATGGGCATAGGCGGCGCGGGCGTCGGCGGTCTGGCCGGCCTGTTCCAGGCCGATGCCGTCACCCATCCACCATTCCCCCACGGTGGGATCCACCTGCACCAGTTCCCGATAGAGCCTGCCTGCGCCCGGGGCCTTGGCGGGGTCCGTACCCGCCAGGTTGGTGAGCAGGGCGGCGTAGTTGGGATCGGCGCCGGCGGCCTTGGCGTTGTCCTTGAGCAGCGCCACCGCGTCCTTGTCCTGGCCGCGGGCGTGGAGCAGGGTGGCTTCCATCATCACGAAGCGGGTGGCCTGGCTGCTGCCGCGCTTGATGCCATCGCTCAAGATCTGCGCCGCCTGCAGCACGTTGCCCTGGTGGGCTTCGGCCACGGCGAGCATCTCACGCGCAGAACCGTAGTCCGGGTTGGTCTTGAGGGACTGCTGCAAGAGACCCAGGGCCTTGGGATAGTCGTTGCCTTGGAGCGCCGCGAGCGCCGAGCTGTAAGCCGCGCCGCCCGGCACCGGGGTCGCGGGTGCCTGGGGGGCGGGGGCCTGGGCGAACTCCAGGGCCTGCTGGGTGGGGGTACGGAAGTAGATGTTGAGGGTACTGGCCGGACCCTGGCCCGGCGTGGTGTAGGCCTGGATGCCTGATTTTACGTCGAAGCTGAGCTTGAGCACACCGGCGTCGATGGCGGTGTGCACCGCCGTCACACCCGGAGGCATGGGCAGGTTGCGTGGGAAGTTGGCGAGGGAGCGGATGCCTTGCACGTCCACTTGCAGGTGCTGAGCGCCCATCTGGTTGTCCACGTTCCAGTCCACCGGGTGGTCGAACATGAGGCTGATGCCACCGCGGCTGGTGGTGCCGGCGCCGGCACCCAGGAGCAGGGTCTCCTGCACGGGACCGCCGGCGGTGACGGGTGCGGGAGCTGTGACGGGCGCTGGGGCGGCGGCGATCTTGGGCGCCACCGTGGCCGGTGCGGGCGCGGTGGCGGGGGGAGCGGTCGGGATGCAGGGAGGCGCGACGAGCGCGACCGTGGCCGGCGGTTGCGAGCGGCCCGACAGGTACCAGTCGCTCAACAGCCAGAAGAGGCCGTTGGCGAGCAGCAGGATGAGGAGGACCAGGATAAAACGGCGCTTGCCGCGGTCGCGATGGTCTTCCTGAGGGAAGCGGGTGGGCTTGGTGGGCATAGTGTCGGCGATGCTCGGAGTGCGTGCGGCTTCCGGGTTGCCGGCGGCAGCTGCTTCCTGGGTGGGTTCCGCGTGCGTGGCGCGGCTCGTGGTCTGGCGCGGCGTGGGCGCGGTGGCGCGGGAGGTCTTGCGGGGACCCGGATCGGTCTTCTTCGTGGCCATGGCTAAACTCTCGCTCTGGCGTTCATAGGTAACGCTCTAAAGGGGTATTCCGCCGGAAAGACCGAGACGTCTGGCGCCCTGTTTACGGTGCTTTTCCTGCACGACTACGCAGAGCACATGATATATGTTCAATCGCCCTCAGCCAACAAAAATAGCTTCGCGCGCCGCCATTAATGGACCGCGGTGATTCACGGGCGGCACCGCATGTCGCTGCATCGCTTCGGATACAAAGCACACGGACTGACGGAAGATAGTTTGCCTGCGTAACAACCTCGGGGCAGGCATAATCCAGATGCCATCCCCATAAGAGGGAGCTAAATGCCCCCCGTCACGCTGTTCCTGGTCTGTCTCGCGGCCATCTTCCTCATCGGCACTTTCGGCGAAGTGGTCTTCACCCGCACCAAGGTGCCGGACGTGATCTGGCTGATCCTGGCGGGCATCCTCATCGGGCCGGTGCTCAACTTGGTGAGCCGGATGCAGCTCCTCAGCGTCGCGCCGTACTTCTCGGCACTCACCCTGGTGTTCGTGCTGTTCGAAGGCGGCTGCCGTCTCGACCTGGTGCAGCTCTACCGGGCGACGCCGCGCTCGGTGCTGCTCTCGGTGCTGAACTTCCTGTTCTCGGCGGCGGCGGTGATGCTCTGCAGCCGGCTGATGGTGGAGGCGGGCCTCCTGCCCGCCGCCTGGACCTGGCGCCAGGAGCTCCTGACCGGCGCCATCGTGGGCGGCACCAGCCCCATCGTGATCATGTCGGCCATCGCGCGCATCAAGGTGCCGGTGGAAGCGGCGAACCTGACCAGCCTCGAATCCGCCCTGAGCGACGTGCTCTGCATCGTGACGGTGACCTTCCTGGTGGGCCTGTTCCAGGGCGCCGCAGACGTGGGCACGCCCTGGGGCGCACTGGTCCGCTCCCTGGGCTTAGGCATCGTGCTCGGCACCGCGGGCGGGGCGCTGTGGCTCTTGACCTTGAACTGGCTGGATCAGAACGAGCACGCCTATCCCATCACGCTCTCGGCCCTGCTCATCCTCTACGTGCTGGTGGAAGGGGCAGGGGGCTCAGGCGCGCTCGGCGTGCTGTCTTTCGCGGTGGTGGTAGGCAACGCCGGGCACATCGGCCGCATCGTGAAGCTCGACACCCAGCTCGGGCTGGACGACGACGTGCGCGGCTTCCACAGCCAGATGGTGTTCATCGTGAAGTCTTTCTTCTTCACCTTCGTGGGGGCCATGCTCGGGCCGCCCTGGAGCCTGGCGCTCGCCGGTGCGCTGCTCGCGGCCGTGCTGCTCGTGGCCCGCTACCCGGGTTCCTGGTTGGCGATGCTGAAGTCGCCGCTCGACCAGGTGCAGCGGCGCCTCGTGTTCCTGACCCTGCCGCGCGGGGTGGCCGCGGGGGTGCTCGCCACCATGCCGGTGGCCGCCGGCATCCCCGAGACCCAGCAGTTGCCGCCGGTGATCTTCGCCTGCGTGTTCGGCACCATCCTGATCTTCGCCGCGGGTTTCCCGCTGGCCCTGCGCGAGCCCGACGCCGGCACGGCGGCGAAGGAAGCGGCGCTGCCTCCGGAGTGAGGGATTAGGTCAGGGGGTAGACATGCCTCAAAGCTTGCCTGTCACCCGGGCCCAAGGCCTAGAATGGGCGGCGCACTTTTTCAGGTGAGTCTGGTCCAAACGCCATCCCTTCTCTGGAGCCGCCCATGTCACGTCGTCCGGCCCTCGTCTTCTGTCTCCCGCTCATCGCCCTCTGCCTGGGGCTCTTCTCCCAGGCCTTCGCCGATGTGGAACCCCCCTCCGTGTCCCTGTATCAAGGCATGGAGTGGCGGTCCGTGGGGCCGTTCCGGGGGGGGTGGTCCACCATGGCGGTGGGGGTGCCCTCTGAGCCCAACACCTTCTACTTCGGCGGGGCCGACGGCGGGGTGTGGAAGACGGTCGACGCCGGGCTGACCTGGAAACCCGAGTTCCAGCAGGGCGACTCCCTGTCCATCGGCGCCCTGGCGGTAGCCCCCTCCAACCCGGACATCCTATATATAGGCACGGGCCAGCCCGAGCAGTCCCGCTATGACACGGTGGAGGGAGCCGGGGTGTTCCGCTCCGACGACGGCGGCGCGACCTGGCGGCCCTTGGGCCTCTCCGATACCCGGCACATCGGCCGCATCTGGGTCGACCCACGCAACCCGGACGTGGTAGTGGTCGCTGCCCTGGGGCACATCTTCGGGCCCAACGACGAGCGTGGCGTGTTCCGCAGCGAAGACGGCGGCAAGCACTGGCAGAAGGTGCTGTTCGTGGATGCCAACACCGGCGCCATCGACTTGGCGGCGGATCCGGCCCAGCCGGACGTGATGTTCGCCGCCACCTGGCAGGGCCGCGAGTGGCCCTGGTTCGCTTACTACATCCCGCAG
>DASYZF010000072.1:0-2459 GCA_035946515.1 Gammaproteobacteria bacterium
ATCCCCTTGCCGCCCGGGGCCGGTGACGCGGAGTTCCACCGCGCCTGGGAACAGGTGGAGGATTACCTCCAGGCCGGGAAGCCGGAGTTCATCCTGTTGCAGTGCGGCGCCGACAGCATCGCCGGCGATCCCATCACCCACTTGCGCTACTCCCCCGCGGCCCACGCGCACGCGGCGGCGCGGCTCGCGGCCCTGGCCGAGGAATACTGCGGCGGGCGCATCGTGGGCATGGGTGGGGGAGGCTATAACCGGACCAACATCGCGCAAGGCTGGAACGCAGTTCTTGAATCGTTTTTGGCTACCTGACGGGCCTGCTGCGCTCGACAGGGCGTTGTGACGGCCAGGATGGCCTAACGTCGCGGGAGGGCAGGATGCCCGGGAGCGACGGGCGCGAGGACTCGCAGTACTGGAACCGGGGACAAAGCAACTGGGTGACTGCGTCACCTTCCCCGCTGCACATCCGTGTGCAGCAGGCAGGTCTCGCCTGCGCTTTCCTGCGCAGGCGTCCGCAGCATGCCGCGGACTCGCTCGCGACGGCCCTCGAAAAGAGGCTTGAGGTACAATTAGCGCTCAGAAAAAAGCCCTTTCGGAGCCCTTCGGATGTTCACCGCCGACATGCAGATTGCCGGGTTCGACAATGAACTCAATGACGCCCTGCGCTCAGAACTCCGCCGCCAGGAGGAGAACATCGAGCTCATCGCCTCCGAGAACTACGTCAGCCCCCGGGTGCTGGCGGCCCAGGGTTCGGTGCTGACCAACAAGTACGCGGAAGGCTACCCGGGCAAGCGCTACTACGGCGGCTGCGAGTACGTGGACGTGGCCGAACGGCTCGCCATCGAGCGCGCGAAGCAGGTCTTCGGCGCCGCCTACGCCAACGTGCAACCCCATTCCGGCTCCCAGGCCAACGCGGCGGTGTACTTCGCGCTGCTCAAGGCCGGCGACACCATCCTGGGGATGAGCCTGGCCCACGGCGGCCACCTCACCCACGGCGCGAAGGTGAACCTCTCGGGCAAGTTCTTCAACGCGGTGCAGTACGGTATCGACACTGCCACGGGTCTCATCGATTACGACCAAGTGCGCAAGCTCGCCGAGGAGCATAAGCCGAAGATGATCGTGGCGGGGTTCTCCGCCTACAGCAGACGCATCGACTGGCAGAAGTTCCGGGACATCGCGGACGCCGTGGGCGCCTACCTCTTCGTGGACATGGCCCACGTGGCGGGCCTCGTGGCCGCTGGCCTGTACCCGGATCCGGTGCAGATCGCGGACGTGACCACCACCACCACCCACAAGACCCTGCGCGGTCCCCGCGGCGGGCTCATCCTGGCGCGAGCCAACGAAGAGGTGGAGAAGAAGCTCAACTCCATGGTGTTCCCCGGCACCCAGGGCGGCCCGCTGATGCACGTGATCGCCGCCAAGGCGGTGTCCTTCCTGGAAGCACTGCAGCCGGAGTTCAAGACCTACCAGAAGCAGGTGTTGGACAACTCCCGCGCCATGGCGGACGCGCTCATCAAGCGCGGCTACGACGTGGTGTCCGGCGGCACCGACAACCATCTGTTCCTGCTGGACCTGGTGCGCAAGGACATCACCGGCAAGGACGCGGACGCGGCCCTGCACGCGGCCAACATCACCGTGAACAAGAACGCGGTGCCGAACGATCCGCGCCCGCCCATGGTCACCTCCGGGCTGCGCTTAGGGAGCCCTGCCTCCACCACCCGCGGCTTCAAGGAAGCGGAGTTCCGCGAGCTGTCGGGCTGGATCGCCGACATCCTGGACCACATGGGCGACGAGAAGGTCATCGCCGATACCAGGCAGAAAGTGCTGGCGCTGTGCAAGAAGTTCCCGGTCTACGGCGGCAGCGTGAAGTTTTGATCCATGCATTGCCCGTTCTGTAACCATGAAGATACGAAGGTTATAGATTCCCGCCTGTCGGGCGAGGGGCAACAGGTGCGCCGGCGGCGGGAATGCGAGAAGTGCGGCGAGCGCTTCACCACCTTCGAGAGCGCGGAACTCGTGATGCCGCGCATCGTGAAGACCGACGGCAGCCGCGAGCCCTACGACGAGCACAAGCTGCGCATGGGCATGACCCGTGCGCTGGAGAAGCGGCCGGTGAGCACCGAGGCCATGGAGGCGGCCCTGGCGCGCATCGTGCACAAGCTACAGGTGACGGGCGAGCGCGAGATCAAGTCACGTGAACTGGGCGACTGGGTGATGGAGGAGCTGAGGGGCCTGGACGAGGTGGCCTACGTGCGCTTCGCCTCCGTGTACCGCCGCTTCCAGGACGTGAACGAGTTCCGGGAGGAGATCGAGCGCCTGCAGGACGAATCGGCCCGGGAAGCCATGAAGCGCGAGCAGATGCCGCTGTTGCCCGAAGACGAGAGCAAGAAGAAATAACCCATGAGCGAATTCAACGCCGCCGACCACGGTTACATGGCCGAGGCCCTGCGCCTCGCCGAACTCGG
>DASYZF010000073.1:0-25287 GCA_035946515.1 Gammaproteobacteria bacterium
CGCCGGCGAGGCTGAGCCAGAAATACAGCGGCGGGTACTCGATGTACGGCAGGCCGTTCTTGATGGGGATGAGGTACTGGTGGCGCGCGAGCATCTCGCGCACCGCCTCCACGAAACGCGGCTCCATGGAGGGCACGGGGCCGTGGTTGAACATCGAGACGCCGTAGACGGCGGCGAGCACGAGCAGCAACCAATGGAGCGGGGACAGTCTTTTAAGGATATGCATCTCGCGTTCCCGCTGCGGGTGCCCCATCATACCAACCCCTCGGGTATGCCATCATCGCTCCATGAACTACCGCCATGAGTTCCACGCGGGGAACTTCGCCGACGTGGCTAAACACTCCCTCCTGGCGGTGCTGCTCACGGCCCTCGGCCGCAAGGATGCCCCCTGGCATTACTTCGACACCCACGCCGGGGAGGGGGTCTATGACCTCGCCAACGAAGCCGCCCGGCGCAGCGGTGAGGCGGCGGCGGGCATCACCCGGCTCTGGCCGGCCCGCGGCCGGCTCCCGGTCGCCGTGGAACGGCTCTGCACCGTGGTGGCCCACTTCAACCCGGATCTCGCTGGCCAGATACCCCGCTTCTATCCCGGTTCCCCCGCGATCGCCGCGGCGCTCGCCCGGGAACAGGACCGCCTCATCCTGGCGGAGTTGCAGCCCGCGGCGGCCCGGGAACTCAAGGTCAACTTCCAACGCGACAAGCACGTGGCCGTGCACCAGCGGGACGGTTACGAAATGTTAACGGGGCTCGCGCCGCCGCCGGGACTGCGCGGGCTCGCGCTCCTGGATCCGCCCTACGAATCCCCCGAGGAGTTCACGCGGCTCGCGGACTGCGTGATCGCCTGCCACGGGCGTTGGCCCACCGGCGTCTACGCCCTCTGGTACCCGCTCAAGGACGAGGCGGCGCGCCTGAAGTTCCTGCGGCAGTTCGAGCGCTCGAGTCTGCGCCGCATCCTGCTCACGGAACTGCGGGTCGCCGACCGCGCCGACGGGCTCGCCGGCAGCGGCATGCTGGTGGTGAACCCTCCTTGGCAAACGGATACAGAGATGCGGGAGTGCCTCGCGGCCCTGGCCGCGGTGCTGGCGCCGGCGGGCGGACGCTCCGAGGTCCGCTGGCTGGTACCGGAATGAAGCTTGACAAATGACCAACAGTCATTTAAAAATGACCAGCGGTCATTTATAGAGGATCCTGATGCCCCTGAACCGCGCCATGACCGAGGCCCAGAAGGAAGCACGCCGTGCCGCCATCCTGAAGGTGGCGCTGCACCGCTTCACGCTCATGCCCTACGACGAGCTCAGCATGGCCGACACCGCCGAGGAAGCGGGCGTGGCCAAGGGCACCCTCTACCTCTATTTCCGCAGCAAGGAAGAGATGTTCCTGGCCCTCTACACCGAGGAACTCAATCTCTGGTTCGACGAACTGGACCGCGAGCTTGCCAACGCCCGGGGCGAAGCCAGCATCGCGGGCTTCGTGGAGATCCTGAGCGGCTCCCTCGCGCGCCGCCCGCCGCTGCTGCGCCTCATCGCCATCGCGCACACCGTGCTGGAACGCAAGCTGGATCAGGCCACCGCCAGGCATTTCAAGCACTGGTTCAAGGAACGGCTCCTCAAGACCGGCGGGTTGATAGAGAAGTATCTGCCCTTCCTCACGCCGGGCCAGGGGACGCAGCTGGCACTCAAGATCAACGCCCTCGTGATCGGCTTCCAGCACATGGCCGAACCCGCCGGCGCCATGCGCGAGGTGCTCGCCGAAGAGGAGTTCGCCCTGTTCCGGGTTGATCTGAAGCAAGCCCTGCTCGAGACCTTGGGTACCCTGCTCATGGGCTTCGCCTACGAGGCGAAATACCGCAATGAGAAGTGATCTGCCGGGAGGCAAGGCCGCGCTCACCGCCCAACTCCTGGGGCCCGATGACTACAAGGTTATGCCCTGGAAGAACGGCCTCGGCACCACCACCGAGATCGCCATCCATCCTCCCGATGCCGGGCTCGCGACTGCACCCTTCGATTGGCGCGTGAGTCTGGCCGACGTGATGGCGGACGGCGACTTCTCCCGCTTCCCCGGCTACGACCGCAGCATCCTGGTGGCCGAGGGTGCGGGTATGGAGCTCGGCTTCGACTCGGCGCCGCCGGCGCGGCTCGCCGGTCTCGGCGCCATGACGAGCTTCTCGGGGGACTGGTACACCCGCTCCCGCCTGCTTGACGGCCCGGTCAGGGACTTCAACGTCATGAGCGCCCGCGGCCGGGTCGAGCACCTGTGCATCCCAATCATGGGCAACCACGTGGAGTTCGTCTGGGATCCGCGCCGGGAGACGCTGCTCTGCTACTCCATCCAGGGCAACCTGGTGCTCAAGATGCGCGACTCCGCCGAGTGGGGCATCGAAGCAGGGCGCGCCGTGCTCCTGCCCGCCGTCGAGGCTGGGCCGGCGGGCGCCAGCCTCATCGTCATGCCCCACACCCGCGAAACCTTGGGAGCGGTGGTGAGGTTCACCTACCTCTAGACGATTTTCAGTGCGCGGCGGCCTTTCTTTCTGCCGCGAGTTTCGTCTCGAAATCATGTTCCGCCTGCGCCAGGTAGCGCTTATAGCCCGCCGGATCCACGAAGGCATCGGCGTCACCTGCCTGCAGCCGTTTGACCTTGTCTATCAGATTGAATACCGAACCGTGCTCCGAGAGGAACACGTCGCAGGGCAGGGTCTTCAGCAGCGCGAAGCTGCGGGCGAAATCCGCGGGGATGCCCGGATAGTCGGGGTCGCCGACCAGTGTCGGCTCGCCCGGCAGGGTCAGCTGGCAGAGCACCACCACGTCGTGAGGCCTGCCGTGGTCCACGAGGTGCATACTCCAGGTGGTGCAGCCCGGCGTGTGCCCTGCGGTGAGATGGGCGGTGAGGGTCATACCACCCAGACTCACGGTGTCGCCGTCGTGCAGTACCCGGTCCACGGGGATGGACTCGAAGAGCTTGCGGTCGCCGCGGTAGAACGTCCCCCGACCCTCGTGCTCCAGTGGGTCCACTTCCCTGTCCATGGCGTAGAGCTTCGCGCCGCTGTCGCGCTTCAGCTGGGCAAGGCCGCCGGCGTGATCGGGATGGGCGTGGCCGTTGAGGAGAATCTTCACGTCCGTGAGCTTGAAGCCGAGCGTCGCGATGTTCTTCTCGATCTGCGGCACGGTCTCGGCGAAACCGCCGTCCAACAGGATCATCCCCTGGGGCGTCACCACGAGATAGGACGCCACATCGGAGGCACCCACGTAGTACAGGTCGCCCACGATGCGGAACGGCACCACCGGTTGGTTCTTGGCGGCAGATTCGGGGCTTAAGGTCGCGAGGCAGGGTGTGGTGAGGCAGGACAGGGCGAGGGCAGTGAGCAGGCGGCGCATGGCTGTTCCTTGGGGGGGCCTCCTTGAGACTGTGGCCACGGTCTCCTGTTCCGGCAGATTCGTACCCGAACCTTGACAGGCGGTGCCCAAAGGAGTATTTAACAATCATGTTAAATACAGTCTTGAGCCTATTAAGCCGTGCAGACTGATGCCCTGAGCACCACCTTCGCCGCCCTGGCGGACCCCACCCGGCGAGCCATCCTGGCCCGGCTGGCCATAGGGGAGGCCTCGGTGCAGGAGCTGGCGGAGCCCTTCGACATCAGCCTCCCGGCGGTGTCCCGTCACCTCAAGGTGCTGGAGCACGCCGGCCTCATCAGCCGCGGCCGCCATGCCCAGTGGCGCCCCTGTCGCATCGAGGCCGCGCCCCTGCGCACGGCCCAGGACTGGATCGCCGAGCGGCGCGCGGAATGGGAACGGAACTTCGACCAACTGGCGGCCTATCTCGCCGAGACCGCCCCCGGCAAGACCCCTGGAGACGAGTCATGAGCAAACCCGCCGCCCAACACGCCACCTTTTCCATCGATCGCCGCTTCGATGCCGGCATCGCGCGGGTCTACGCCGCCTTCGCCACCGCGGAGGGCAAGGCACGCTGGTTCGCCGGTCCCAACGAGAAGTGGGAGATGCTGCGTCGCGAGTTCGATTTCCGCGTGGGGGGCCGTGAGTACCTGAGCGGCCGATGGCGCGCCGGCATGGCGCCGCGGGCGGATTTCTCGGTCTCGACCTTCGAAGCCTTTTATTTCGACATCGTGCCGGAGCGGCGGATCGTCTACGCCTATGACATGCATCTGGACGATCGCCACATCTCGGTGTCCCTCGCCACCCTCGAATTCACCACCGTCGGTGCGTGCACCGAACTTAAGCTCACGGAGCAGGGTGTGTTCCTGGACGGCTTCGACGATGCCGGCGGCCGCGAGCGCGGCACCCGTGATTTGCTGGAGCGGCTCGCTACCAGCCTTTGATTGAGGAGAGCGTCATGAGAAGAGTCATCGTGTCCAACCTGGTGTCCCTGGACGGCTACCTCGCCGCCTCGGACGGGGACCTGAGCTGGTTCGCCGTGGGGCCGGAATTTTTGGGCTATGCCCAAGGTCTCATGCGTGAGGTGAGCGCCATCCTGTTCGGGCGGGTGACTTACGAGATGATGCGCGAGTACTGGACCAGTCCCGCAGCCGTGGAGGGCGACCCGCTGGTGGCGGGACCCATGAACGAGAAACCCAAGCACGTGTTCTCGAGGACGCTGAAGAAGGCGGCCTGGGGCAAGTGGGACAACGCCAGCGTGTCCGCGGATCCGGTCGCCACGGTCAAGCAGCTCAAAGCGGGGCCCGGCGGCGACATGGTGATCTTCGGCAGCGGGGGACTCGTCTCGGCGCTCGCCCCTCAGGGCCTGATCGATGAATACCGCTTCATCGTGAACCCGACCATCCTGGGGAAGGGCATCCCCATGTTCCGCGGCTTCGACACGCGAATCTCCCTTGCCCTTGCGGGCAGCCGCAGCTTCGACGGCAAGACCTTGATGCTCAGCTGCCGCCCGGAGGCGTCCTGACGGCGGTAAGTACCTGATTGGTTTGAATTTCAGGTCGATTTTCACGGGATCGTAGCCGGCAGCCGCTATGCTGTCGATTCCCGCCTTCCTGGTTCGACGCACCAGTAAGGTCCCGGGATAGGCCCGGGCCACGAACCCAATTAGGAGATAGACCATGCGTTTCATGCTGATGATGATCCCCGAGGTTTACCAGAAACCCGTGTCCCCGGATTTCCGCCCCGACCCCAAGGCTATCGAAGCGATGGGGAAGTACAACGACTCCATGCAGAAGGGCGGCATCCTCCTGGCGCTGGACGGCCTGCATCCGCCGGCGACGGGCGCGCGGGTGAGCTTCGCCGGCGGCAAGCCTAAGGTCATCGACGGCCCCTTCGCCGAGGCGAAGGAGGTCTTGGGCGGCTTCTGGATGATCGACGTGAAGTCCAAGGAAGAGGCGGTGGAGTGGGTACGGCGCTGCCCGGCCGCTCCCGGCGACATCATCGAGATCCGCCAGGTGTTCGAGATGTCGGACTTCTGAGCCTTAAGTGCTGGGGCGTGTGCGGACCCGCCGTCCGCGCCCCGGCACGTCTCCAAGCGTCTCCCCTCATAGCATCCATCCAATAAAGAGAGTATCCGGTGAGCATCGCGAAGCATTACGACAACCGTTGGCTGGCCATGGGTATCCTCTGCATGGGGGCGCTCATGATCGTGCTGGACGTCACCATCGTGAACGTGGCGCTGCCCTCCATCCGCGCCGACCTCAAGTTCAGCGACGCTTCGCTAGCCTGGGTGGTGAATGCCTACATGCTCATCTTCGGCGGTTTCCTGTTGCTCGGCGGGCGCCTCGGCGACCTCTACGGCCACCGGCGCGTGTTCCTGGTGGGCCTGGCGCTGTTCACACTCGCGTCCTTCGCCTGCGGCTTGGCCGGTTCCCGCGAGTTCCTGGTCCTGGCGCGCGGCGTGCAGGGTCTGGGGGGAGCCATCGTGGACGCGGTGGCGCTCTCGCTCATCATCAACCTCTTCACCGAGACCGCAGACCGCACCAAGGCCATGGCGGTCTACGGCTTCGTCTGCTCCGGCGGCGGCTGCATCGGCGCGCTGTTAGGCGGCGTGCTCACCGGCGGCTTCAACTGGCACTGGATCTTCCTCGTCAACGTGCCGGTGGGCGTGGTGGTGTTCATCCTCTGCTGGACGCTCCTGCCCAAGCATGCCGGCGAGTCCTCGGGCCCGCGGCACCTGGACGTGGGCGGCGCCGTCAGCGTCACGCTCGCGCTCCTGCTCGCGGTCTACGCCACCATCAACGGCAACCAGGCGGGCTGGACCTCGGTCGAGACCCTGGGGCTCATGGGCGCAGCGGTCGCCGTGTTCCTGGTGTTCCTCGGCATCGAAGCCCGGGTGAAGGTGCCGCTCGTGCCCCTCAAGATGTTCCTGCTGCGCAATCTCTCGGTGTCGAGCGTGGTGGGCATCCTCTGGGCCGCGGGCATGTTCGCCTGGTTCTTCCTCTCGGCGCTCTATATGCAGCTCGTACTCGGCTACTCGCCCATGCAGATCGGGCTCGCCTTCCTGCCCTCCAACCTCATCATGGCGATCCTCTCCCTGGGGCTCTCGGCCAAGCTCGTGATGCGTTTCGGTTTCCGCCGGCCGCTGGCGGCCGGCCTCGCCCTCGCCGCCGTGGGCCTGCTGCTCTTCTCCCGCGCGCCGGTGCACGGCGACTTGATGCGCGACGTGCTGCCCGGCATGCTGTTGCTCGGCCTTGGCGCCGGCATCGCCTTCAATCCGGTGCTGATGGCGGCCATGAGCGACGTGCCCCAGACCGAGTCCGGCCTGGCTTCCGGCATCATCAACACCGCCTTCATGATGGGCGGCTCCCTCGGGCTCGCGGCGTTGGCGAGCGTCGCCGCCGGCCGCAGCGCTTGGCTGGACGCGGCCGGGACCGCGCATCTGCAAGCCCTCTCGGGTGGCTACCAGGCGGCGTTCCTGGTGGGTATGTGCTTCGTGATCTTGGCAGCGGTTCTCGGCGGGCTCCTGCTGCGTGAAGCCGCGCCCGGTGCCGAGGCCCCCCAGCCCGCCGGCCACTGAGGCGGGCCGAAAAATATCCTGTCTCCCGGTCTTAGACTGTCGATTGCGCCTGAGCTGGTTCGACGTGGTGATGGGGGAACCAGGCGGCAGACCGAAGTGCTGGGCCCCGCAACCGGGATTCATCGAGGAGACAGGACCATGCGCTTCATGATCGCCGTCCGGGCCAGCAAGGAGAGTGAGGCTGGCGTGGCGCCAAGCGATAGGCTGCTCGCGGAGATGGGCAAGTACCACGAGGAACTCCAGAAAGCAGGCGTGCTGCTGGATGCGAACGGCCTCAAGCCGAGCTCCGAGGGCTGGCTCATCCACTACTCCGGCGAGCAACGCCACGTCACGGACGGGCCCTTCACCGAGACCAAGGAACTCATCGCCGGCTACACCATCATCCAGGTGAAGTCGCGGGAGGAGGCCCTGGCCTGGGCGAGCCGCTTTCCCAACCCCGCCCTGGAGGGCGGCGAAGCGATGGTGGAGGTGCGTCCCCTGTTCGAACTCGAGGATTTCGGCCACGGCGATGCCGTCCAGCACCTGCGGCAGCTCGGCACCGCCACCAACAAGTAAGGCCACCCCAACCTTGAGGAGATAGACCATGAACGACATCGCCCTGACTACCGTCTCAAAACCCCTGCTATGGACCGGCCGCGTGTTCAGCGGCCTGGCGATACTGTTCTTCCTGTTCGACGGGATCATGAAACTGGTGCAGCCGCCGCCGGTGGTCACCTACACCGTGGCCCTCGGCTTCCCGGCGAGCGAGATCCTGGGGATAGGCGTGGTGGCGCTCATCAGCACCGTGCTCTACGCCGTGCGGCGTACCGCGACCTTCGGCGCCATCCTGCTCACTGGCTACCTCGGGGGCGCCATCGCCTCCAAGGTCCGCATCGAGGCGCCGTTGTTCGACATCGTGTTCGCGCTGGTGTTCGCCCTGTTCATCTGGGGAGGGCTCTACCTGCGGGAGCCGCGGTTGCGGGCGCTCCTGTCCTGGCGCGGGGACTGAAGGCCCATGTCCGCTGGCGAGACCCATCGCGCCATCGAAGCGGTCTGGCGCATCGAGTCGGCGAAGCTCATCGCCGCCCTCGCCCGTATCACCCGCGATGTGGGTGTCGCGGAGGAGCTGGCTCAAGACGCGTTGGTATCGGCCCTGGAACAATGGCCGAACGAGGGCATCCCCGATAACCCGGGTGCCTGGCTCATGGCTACCGCCAAGCACCGCGCCATAGACCAGCTTCGTCACCGGAAGATGCGGCAGCGCAAGCACCTGGAGCTCGGCGTCGAGCATGAGCTCAAGCAGGAACTGGCGGAGGAGGGGTTCGAGGCGGCGGTCGAAGATGAACTGGGGGACGACCTCTTGCGCCTCATCTTCACCGCCTGCCATCCGGTGCTGGCGAGGGATGCGCGGGTGGCGCTCACCCTCAAGCTACTCGGGGGGTTCAGCACGGGCGAGATCGCCCGAGCCTTCCTGGTGCCGGAGGCCACCGTGGCCCAGCGCATCGTGCGCGCCAAACGCACCCTCACCGAAGCACAGGTGCCTTATGAGACGCCGCGCGGCGAGGAGCTGAATCGGCGCCTCGTCTCGGTGCTAGAAGTCATCTACCTCGTCTTCAACGAGGGCTACACGGCCACCGCCGGCGGCGATTGGATGCGGCCGGCGCTATGCCAGGATGCGTTGCGGCTAGGGCGCGTCCTCGCCGGGCTCGCACCCCGCGAACCCGAGGTGCTGGGCCTCGTGGCTTTAATGGAGATCCAGGCTTCGCGCTTCGCCGCGCGCCTGGGTCCCACGGGCGAGCCGGTGCTGCTCATGGACCAGGACCGCGGCCGTTGGGATCCGCTGCTCATCCACCGGGGTCTCGCGGCGCTCGAGCAGGCCGAAGCCCTGGGCGGTGTGCTCGGCCATTACGTGTTGCAGGCGCAGATCGCCGCTTGCCACGCCCGCGCCAGGACCGCCGGGGAGACCGATTGGACCCGCATCGTGGCGCTCTACGACGCCCTCGCCCAGCTGATGCCCTCGCCAGTGGTGGAGCTGAACCGCGCCGTGGCGGTGTCCATGGCCTTCGGTCCCGCCGCGGGGCTCGAGCTCGTGGACGTCCTGCGGGAGGAGCCGGCGCTCAAGGCCTATCACCTGCTGCCCGCGGTGCGCGCGGACCTGCTCATGAAGCTCGGGCGCCTCGACGAGGCGTGCGCCGAGTTCCAACGCGCCGCGGAGCTCACCGGCAATACCCGCGAGCGGGGCCTGTTGCTCGACCGGGCCGCTGCCTGCGGCTCCGAGGTCCGCCCCACCGCCCATTGATCTCCTGTCTGGCCGGCTTGACAAAGCGCTTTATCTTTATTAATTTACCTTTTGGTTAATTAACCAGTAAGGGTATTACATGCCTGCCGACCGCCTGAGCCCCGTGTTCTCGGCCCTGGCCGACCCCACCCGCCGCGCCATCCTGGCGCGCCTGGCGCTCGGGGAGACCACGGTGAAGGAGCTCATGGAGCCTTTCGACATGAGCCCGCCCGCCATCACCAAACACCTCAAAGTGCTGGAGAAGGCCGGGCTCATCAGCCGCGGCCGCGAGGCTCAGTGGCGCCCCTGCCGGCTCGAGGCCGGTCCGCTGCGCGGCGTGGCGGACTGGGTGGAGGACTACCGCCGTTACTGGGAGCAGAGCTTCGACCGTCTCGACGACTACCTGCAGAAGCTGCAGGGCAAGAAGAGGAAACCCCATGGCCGCAAAAAATGAACCCACCACCAGCCCGCAGCACGCGGAACTGACCCTGACCCGCCTCTTCGATGCGCCGCGGGAACTGGTGTTCGATGTGTGGACCGATCCCAAGCACCTGGCGCAGTGGTGGGGTCCGGAGCTGTTCACCACCCCCGTGTGCCGGGTGGACGCGCGCCCGGGCGGCGAGCTCTACATCGTGATGCGCGGGCCGGACGGCCAGGATTACCCCATGAAGGGCATCTATCAGGAAGTGCTGCGGCCCGAGCGGCTCTCCTTCACCAACCAGGCCATGGACGGCAGCGGCGTGGTGTTGCTGGAAGGCACGACTACCGTCGACTTCGCGGCTTTGGGCGGCAAGACCCGGGTCACGGTGCACACGCTGATGCGAGCCAAGGTCCCGCAGGCGGCCTTTGCACTCGCCGGCATGGAGCCGGGCTGGAACCAGACTCTGGATCGCCTCGGCGTCTACCTCGGAGCAGCCGCATGAACGCGGCCGCACGCAACCTGGAGAGCAGCAACATGGCCGCCGCGAAGGATAGAGAACTCGTGATTACCCGCATCTTCGATGCGCCCGTGCACCTCGTGTACCGGATGTGGACCGAGCCCGAGCATATGCAGGAATGGCTCGCGCCGCGTGCCTTCACCGTCCCCCACAGCGAATGTGAGCTCAAGGTGGGTGGTCGCTGGCGCTCCTGCATGCGACGGGAGGACGGCCTGGAGCTGTGGCTGAGCGGCGTCTACACCGAGCTCGTGCCAGACAAACGCATCGCCTTCACCCACGCCTGGGAGGAAGACGGCAAGCGCGGCCATGAGACTGTGGTGAGCATCACGTTCGAAGATCTCAAGGGCAAGACCAGGCTCACCCTGCGCCAGGCCGGATTCGATTCCGTCGAGTCCCGCGACGGGCACGGCAGCGGTTGGGCCGAGTGCCTGGACAAGCTGGCTGAGCAGCTGTCAAAAGCAGCTTGAGCTGCGCTGCGGCGTGCTGGTCACCGGGGGGTAACCGGCACGCTGCATCGGTGGGAATAGGGCGCTCGACCGGCGGGTCCCCTGGGTTGTATCGTCCGGTCTTCAGACGTTCAACCCAAGCCCCCGGAGAACAACGATGAAGACCCGTCCCCTCGCCCTCGTGCTTCTCGCCATGACCGCTTTCGCGGGTACCGCCATGGCCGCACCCGTGACCTACACCGCGGATCCGGACCACACCCATCCCGAGTTCGAGGTGGACCACTTCGGCGGCATCTCCGTGTGGCGCGGCTTCTTCAAGAAGACCACCGGCACCATTGTCATGGACAAGGCAGCGGGCACCGGCACCGTGGACATGGACATCGACATGAAGAGTGCGGTGATGCCCAACGACGCGCTCACCGCCGAGCTGCCCGGCGACAAGTTCTTCCAGGCCGACAAGTACCCCACGGCCCACTATCACGGCACCCTAGGCGGATTCGTGGACGGCGCCCCCACCACGGTGACGGGTGAGCTCACCCTGCACGGCGTGACCAAGCCCGTGGACCTCAAGATCTTGAGCTTCAAGTGCTTCATGCACCCCTTCCACAAGGTCGAGGACTGCGGTGCCGACGCCACCGGCACGTTCAACCGCGACGACTTCGGCATCGATTACGGCAAGGCTTATGGTTTCAAGATGGGCGTGACCCTACGCATCCAGGTGGAAGCGCTGGCCAGCAAGTAAGCTGGTACACGCGCGGTCAAGAAGACGCCCCGCTACGCGGGGCGTCTTTTTATGGGCTTCAGCCGCTGAAGGGCGTCGTCCCGGGCACCTGATTCAGCAGCATCCAGTAGAGGCCCAGGTCGTGCACCACCTTGGCGAAGTCGGTGAAGATTACCGGCTTGCGCACGTAGCTGTTGGCGCCGCTGTCGTAGCTCTTCACCATGTCCTCGTCCTCGCTCGAAGAGGTGAGGATCACCACCGGCACGGTACGTGTGCGTTCGTCCTGACGCATGCGCTTCAGCACGTCAATGCCGTTCAGCTTGGGCAGCTTGATGTCCAGCAGCACCACGGTGGGTTGGCGCTCGGTGTCCCGGCCCTTGAACGGGCCGGTGCCGAACAGGAAGTCCAGGGCCTCGACGCCGTCGCGCACCACCTGCACGTCGTTGGCCAGACCCGACTGCTGCAGGGAGCGCAGGGTCATCTCCTCGTCGTCGGGGTTGTCTTCGACTATCAGGATGAATTTGCCATCCATGCCCGGATCCTCCGTGCTTGCGTGTGGGGTCAGCCGTTCTGCGGCGTGGCGCCGCCGGCCGTGGTCCCGCCGGCAGCCTGGGGGTCCGCCTGCAGGGTGAAGAAGAAGGTGGCGCCTTTGCCGGGTGCGGCCTGGCACCAGATGCGCCCGCCGTGGCGATTCACGATCCGCTGCACCGTGGCGAGGCCGATGCCGGTGCCCGGGAACTCGTGCATGCCGTGTAGGCGCTGGAAGGCGCCGAACAACTTGTCGGCATAGGCCATGTCGAAACCGGCGCCGTTGTCGCGCACGAAGATGGTGTGCTTCTCGCCCTCCTGCAGCATCCCGAGCTCGATACGCGCTTGCTCGGTCTTGCCGGTGAACTTCCAGGCGTTGCCGAGGAGGTTCTCCAGGGCCACGCGCAGCAGCCGCGGGTCGGCTTGGACTGAGATGTCGTCCCAGATGGAGACCGACACCTCGCGTTCGGGGTCGCGCTGCTGTAGCTCCTGGATGATCTGATGGGCGAGCGCGCTCAAGTCCACTTCGCGCACCTGCATCTGGAGCCGGGAGATGCGCGATAGGTTGAGCAGATCCTCGATTAGCTGGCCCATCCGGGCGGTGCCGTTCTGGATGCGGTGCAGGTAATGCCGCATCTTGTCATCCATCTTTTCACCGTATTCGATCAGCAAGGCCTGGCTGAAACCGTCCACCGCGCGCAACGGCGCGCGTAGGTCGTGGGAGACGGAGTAGGAGAAAGCCTCCAGCTCGTTGTTGATCTCCTGCAGCTTGTTGGTGCGTTCCTCCACCCGCGCCTCGAGTTCCCGGTTGAGGCGCAGGATCTCGTCCTCCGCGTTCTTGCGTTCCGTCACCTCGTGGGTGAGCTCCTGGTTGGAGGCTTCCACCGCCCGGGCCCGCTCGCCGATCTCGTTGAGCATGCGGTTGAAAGAGTCCACCAGGTAGCCGATCTCGTCGTCCGTGATCTTCTCGGCACGGGGGGAGTAGTCGCGCTTCTCGGTCACCTGTTGCGCCAGCCGGGTGATGGCGAGGATGGGGCGCGTGATGGTCCTCTGCAACCAGGTGGAGAGCAGCAGGGAGATGAGCGTGGCCAAGGCGCTCACCGCCAGCAAGGTACCGATGTAGTTGCGGATCCGCTGATAGAGCTCGTAATGGGCGTGTAGATAGATGGAGCCCACGATCTCGTTGTTGTCGATGATCCGATGGTTGAGCGTGATCTCTTCCCCCTGAAACTGCACGGAGTCGCTGTCCGGAAGCTGCGGGAAGCGCGTCTGCGCCGCGCCCACGCGGGTGTAGCTGCTGAACAGCATGCCCTTGGAGTCGTACAGGGCCGCGGCATCTATGAGCGGCCGTGCTTTGAGCAGGCCCAGGTTGTCGGTCGCGACCTTGTGGTCGTCGAATTGTAGGGCGGGCACGCAGGCCCGGCCGATGAGCTCGGCCTGGGTGGTGAGATCGTCCCGTAGGCCGGCCCTGAGCGTGTGCAAGTCGAAGGCCAACAAGGCAGCGCCGCTCACCAGGAGCGCCGCCAGGGTCGTCAGCAGCACACCGGCGAGCAGCTTGGTGCGCACCGACCTCATGCGCAACTTCACGGCTTGGCTCCGTTTACCGAGTGGGCTACGGATAGGAGCAGCGCGCTGAGCTTCAGGCCGTTCTGCTGCACCGCATCCAGGGACACATCGAAGCGCACCCGATCGTCCACCACCACGAAGCTCACCGCCCCGCCTGCGGCGAGGCCGTCCGCCCCTTCCGTCACCACCAGGATGGGCTTCCCACGGCTGACCTCAAACAAGGTGTCGGCTTCGGCGCTCTTGCCATCGCCGATGAACAGGATGTTCACTCCGGTGAGCGGCCCCCCGTCGTGGATGTGCCGCACCACCACCGGCCGGTTGCCGATGGTGTGCCCTGTCACCAGGGCAGTGAGCTCCTCGGCCAGCGCGTCGGCTTGGGCCACGCCGATGACGATGGGGCTATCCGGCGCGGCGAAAGTTTTGTCAGGCCAGGTGACGTAGCCGCCGAACTTGTAGAGATAGGCCGCTTCCACCTGCTGCTGGGAGATCTCGGTGGCTCGGGCGCCGTCGCTCCCCGTGGTCGCCGCTCCGGCGGCGAGGAGCCCCGCCGCGAACATGCAGGCGAATGGCAGGCGTCGCCGCGGCCGGATCAGGGCTCCCATTGAAGCTTCACATAAAGTCCACGCCCGAATTCGCTGGCTGTGGTGGGGGTGCCGAACTCCATGTGCGGTGGACCGAACAAGTTCTGGGCCAGGACCGAGATATCCCAATGCGGGCCGAGACTCCAGGCGAAGCGCAGATCGCCCGTGGTATAGGTGGGCACGGCTGTGTTGGACAGCGCCGCCACGTGGCGGACACTCACGTCCAATTCTTCGCCGTCCGTGAACTGGTAGCTCGAGCGCAGCGTCCACCGACTCGGTGCGTCACTGCTCTCCATGGCGATGCTGCCCGGCAGAGCGGTCCCGGCCAGGGTATGGCCCTCCCGTAGCGTGCTGAAGCCCGCGCTCAAGCGCCAGCTGGCCGTCGCTTGATAGTTACCCCATGTCTCCAGACCGGTCACACTCTCGGTCATGTCGTTGCCGAAGGTCACTTGTGGGGGAGAGAGCGACACGAGGTTTTCCGAGCGCACGTGGAAGTAGTTGTAATGGTAGCCGGTGACCGAGTAGGACCAGTCACCGCCGGAGTCGCCGCGGTAGCCGAGTTCGTACACCCGGGCGGTCTCCGACTGGAAATTCGCGTTGCCGGCCAACAGGTACGGCGGTGGCGGCGGACCGTTGAGATGCGCGTCTATCCGCGAGGGCGAACGCACCGCACGTGAGACCGCCGCCCACAGCAGGTTGTCCGGAGTGAAGTTCCAGGCGAGGCGCAGGTTGGGCAGGAATTCATTTCCGGTATAAGGGTTGTGCTCCAGTCTCGCACCGGTGATCAGGCGCAGGGTCGGAGACAATGCCGCTTCATCCTGCGCGAACAGGCTCGACCAGGTTTGATTGACCTGCGGTGGCAGGACCGCGATGGTGGAGTCGGGCAGGTTTTGCGCACTGTCCCTGGCGTAGCGGTAGCTAGCACCCCAGATGACGTTCTGAGAATAGATTTCGGGCAGGGTCTGCTGCAGCTCCACGTCGGCGATATCCAGCTTGTCGCCGTAATCGGCGGGGACATAGCGGTTGCTCCGGTCGTAATAGGCCAGCAGGCTCACGTCCGAGCCGCCGTCCAATTTTCCGTTCCAGTGGCTCAGGAGATTCACGCCCGAGAGCCTTGTCCTGTCGCCGGACACGGACGGGTCCTCGTTGCCCCCGTAGGCGTCGCCCTGCAAGGTGAAGTCCCGATCCGTCCCGGACCAATCCGCCCGGAACCCAGCTTGCGCCAGGTTCAAGCCGTCACTCGGGGGCTTGCCCGCGGGGAGGCCGATTCCGATCTGAAGTCCCTGCAGTGATCCAGTGGTATAACTGTCCTTTACCATGCCGTACACGCGGTAGCTGCCGCCGTCCGCGAATTGCCCGCCGTAGTGCGTGTCGCTGTCGGCACCGTAGCGTCCGCCCCCGGCGCTGGCCAGCGCGCCCTGAGTGTCCTGGGGCTTCTTGGTGATGATGTTGATTACACCATTCACTGCATTGGTGCCCCACAGCGTGCCGCCCGGGCCGCTGATCACCTCGATGCGGTCGATGTCTTCCAGCATCACGTTCTGGGCGTCCCAGAACGTCCCGGAGAACAGCGGGCTGTATACGATCCGCCCGTCGATCAGCACCAGCAGCTTGTCCGCAGAGGTCGCATCGGAACCGCGCGCAGAGATCATCCAGGAATCCGCGCCGACCTGCGCCACGTCGAGGTTCGGGGCGAGGCGCAAGGCTTCCGGCAGCGTTCGGGCGCCGGAGCGGCGGATGTCGTCGTTGGTAATTACATACACCGAAGCCGCGGCATCCGCCAGGGGTTCCGGTTTCTTGGACACCGAGGTGACTGGTATGTCGGCAAGCTCCTGCAGGGAGAGGTTGGCGAGATCGCTGCCCGAGTTGGTATCGGCATACAGCGGCGGCGCCACGCATAGAGCCGTGAGTGCTAGCAGCGCGAAGCTGCACACCATTACCTGAGACCGCTGTAACCCTTTTTCAGCGTCTGCTGGCATGCGTTCCATACATACCTCGCGAGTTCGCTCCGTACTTAATGCGCCCGGAGCGGATATCCGATGATGAGATCAGGAAGTCTGAAGATCCCTCCGTCTGGCGACCTTGCGGCCTGCGTCCAGGCAGGCTTCAGAGCACGGAAGGTTTTGGTACCGGATTCCCTTATTGTTAAATTCTGAGCTTAAATATAGTACAGCCCGTTTCACTGTCAATTGACCATCAGCGCGCGGGGAAATTCCAGTGCGCAGCGACTTCGCGACATACCCTGCTGGCGATACCAGCTCCAGAACGCGGGCTTCGATATGTCACACCGGGGACGCTTAAGGCGAGAGGCTCACCGTATCCATGGCCCAGAGCAATCGCTTGGGATCGCCCGTCACCAACAGACAGAGATCATGGCTGCCGGTCACCGCCGGTAACGGGGTGTCGATCTTCTGCTGCAGCCAACCGCGGTCTTTCAGAGCTGCCGTGGCGAGCAGCTTGCCCTCGCAAGTGTCGAGATGCACTTCCAGGGTGTCCTGTCCGTGAGCAGCAGCGCGTACCACGACGCTGCTGATGTCATGGGCCAGTTGGTAGTTCCAGGGCATGTCTCCGAGCGTCAAGTCGATGTGCCGCATGCCGTCGAGTGGCGCCTGCTTCCACAGCCAACAGGTATCCATGATGTCCACCTGGTATACCGGGCGCGGACCTTTCAAAGGCCGCGGGCCTTCGATGCGCAGCACCAGTTTCTCGGAGCAGGTGTTCATCTCCTCGCTGTTGCGCGCGTCGGGCGAGGCAGGCGGCGCTGCGCCGCCGTCATAGGTGCTCTTCGCGTAGCGGATCCCCAAGCTGTCGTAGCGGGCGAGTTGTCCCGGCAGGCGCGCCGCGAAGTTGCTCCAGTCCCGGGCCGCGGCCGGCGACCAGGCTATTTCGGCGAACGCCGCCATGCGCGGGAAGAGGGCGTGCTGGTCCCGGGCGAACGTCGGCATGTACTCGGTCCAGAGATTGATCTGGGCACCGAGCACGTGGCTCGCACCGGCCGCAGTGACGCCGGCAGGGACGGGGTCGAACCCGTAGACATCTTTCAGGCTCACCACCGTCGGCCGACCCGGCGGCTCGTCATGGGCGCTGCTCTGCAGGTAGTCCAGGTAGAGGGTGGGCGAGTAGGCCATCACCACGTCGTGGCCCTGCTGGATGGCTTGCACGGCGGCATCGCCCCCGTGCCAGGACATGACCGTGGCCTCGGGCGGCAGGCCGCCCTGCAGGATTTCGTCCCAGCCCACGAGCTTGCGGCCGTGCGTGCTCAGGTAGGTTTCCATCTGCTTGATGTACCAGCTCTGCAGCCCGTCCTCGTCGGTGATGCCGAGCGCGTGCATGCGCGCCCGCACCGCAGGCGAGGCCTTCCACTGGTCCTTCAGGGCTTCGTCCCCACCCACGTCTATATAGGCGGACGGGAACACCGCCATGATCTCGTCCAGCACGTCCTCCAGGAACCGTACCGTCTTGTCGTCCACGTTGTAGAGATAGGGATGGACGCCCCAGTCCGTGGACACCGCCGGCTGCTTGCCGGTGACGCCGAGCTGCGGATAGGCCGCGATGGCTGCCTGGGCGTGGCCGGGGATCTCGATCTCCGGTACCACGTTGATGTAACGCGCGGCCGCGTAGCGCACGATCTCCCGCGCCTCGGCCTGGGTGTAGAAGCCGCAGTAGGGTTTGCCGGGGCCGCCGGTGAGCGCCGCATCCGGCCCCACCGCCCGGCGGCAAGCGCCGATGGCCGTGAGCTTTGGATACTTCTTGATCTCGAGACGCCAGCCCTGGTCGTCGGTGAGATGCCACTGCAGCACGTTGAGCTTGTGCAGCGCCATCCAGTCGATGAGCTGTTCGATCTCCGCCACGCTCTGGAAGTGCCGCGCCGAATCCAGCATCAGGCCACGCCAGCGGAAGCGCGGCCGGTCCTCGATAACCACGTCCGGCACCAGGGCGGTGGCGCCGTGCCCGCCGTAGGGCATGAGCAGCTGCCAAAGGGTCACCCCGCCGTAGAACAGGCCTGACGGCGCGCCCGCCTCGATGCGGATGCCGTCGCCGTCTACCACGAGCCGGTAACCTTCGGAACCGAAACGCTCCACCTCGGCTTTCGAGAGCACGAAGACGATGGGGGAGTTGGCGGCGGGCGCACCGGACACCCGCAGCTGCTTGTCGGAATCCATCTTGGTGAGTCGCGTCCTGCCATTCACCGCGGACGTCACATGCAGCTTCAGGCCGCGGCTCTTGGCCACCAGTGCGGCGAAATAGTTGGCGATGTCGAAAGCTTGGCGGTCACCCGCCCGCACGTCGATACCATCCCCGGCGTTGAGCACGAACACGTTTCCCTGGTGCTGCACCTGGGCGGGCAGGGGGATGAGGGACAGGGGCGCATCGTCGGCTTGCGCGACCCCGGCGACGAGCATGGGGAAGGCGAAGGCCAGGGCTCGGGAGAAATGGCGTAGTGAAGCGTGCATATTCTTGAGTACTCCTGGTCAGGCCCGCTGGCTCAGGCCGCCGATCCAGGTCTCCACCACCTCGAGCTCCGCATTCACCACCGTGAAGTCGGCGCGGCAGCCGGGCGCGATGCGGCCGTGGGTGCGGCCGAGGTCGAGGAAATCCGCCGGGTAGGTGGCGGCCATACGCGCCGCCTCCTCGAGAGGCAGGTCCAGCATGCGCACGGCGTTTTGCACGGCCGCGATCATGCTCAGGGCCGAGCCCGCCAGTACCCCGTCCGCAGTCTGGACGATGCCGTTGCGCTCGGTGATGGTCTCGCCGTTGAGCAGGAAGCTCGGATTGGCGGCGCCCACGGTGGGCATGGCATCGGTCACCAGGAACACCTTGCCGCGGGGCTTGGCGGCGAGCGCCACCTTGAGGCTCGCGGGGTGCACGTGATGGCCGTCCACGATGATGCCGCACCAGCTCTGCTTGTCCTCCAGCGCCGCGCCCACGGCGCCGGGCGCACGGCTCTGCAGCGGCGTCATGGCGTTATAGAGGTGGGTGAAGCCGCGCGCACCCGCGTCGAGCGCACGCCGTACCGCGGCGTACTCTCCCGCCGTGTGGCCCACGGACACGATGACGCCCGCTTCCACGAGCGCGTGCAGCGTATCCACGGGGACCCGCTCCGGTGCGAGGGTCAGTAGGGTCTTGCCACGGCGCAGTGAGGTGGCGAGGGCCACTTCCTTCGCATCCGGCACACGCAATGCCGCTGCAGCGTGCACGCCCTTGCGGGTCGGTGCGATGTAGGGGCCTTCGATGTGGATGCCGAGCACGCCTGGAAGATTCTCCGCCATGGCGGCATCCACGGCGCGGATGGCCTCGCGCATGGTCTCCACGCTGTCGCTGATGAGGGTGGGCAAGAGCCCGGTGGTGCCGAAGCGTCGGTGGGCCGCGGCGATGGCACGGATACCCTCCAGGCTCGGTGTGGTGTTGAAGAGCACGCCGCCGCCGCCGTTCACCTGGGTGTCGATGAAGCCGGGCAAGAGCGTGGCGCCCTTAAGGTCATGGCTCTCGGCCGCTTTCACCTGCGGGTCCTTGGCCGGCAGCAGCGCCTCGATGGTGGCATCGTCCACCAACACCGCGAGGTCGTCCCGGAAGCCGTCTTCCGTCAGCACCCGGCCGTTCTTGAGGGCGAGGCTCATACCGTCTCCGTCACCTTGTTCAGATGGGGCGGCACGTCCGGGTCGTGGCCGCGGGCCAGGGCCAGCGCGTTCACCGCCTTATAGAAGCTCTGCACCGCCAGCAGCGGCTCGCATAAAGGATGGGGCGCAGCGATCCGGGGCAGGGCGTCGGGATGCACGTCGCCGGGCGCGGCGGTCCAGACCCGCGCGCCCCGGGCGCGGAATTCCCGCACCGTCTCCAGGGACCCCGGGAGCGTCGCGTCGTCCTGGGCGAAGAGCAGCAGCGGGAAGCCAGCACCCACCAGCGCCATGGGCCCGTGTTTCACCTCGGCGGTGCTGAAGGCTTCCGCATGCAGGCCGCAGGCCTCCTTGAACTTCAGTGCGGCTTCCTGGGCGATGCCGAGGCCATAGCCCCGGCCCAGCACGAACATGTCCTGGGCCGTGAGCAGGCCTTGCACCAAGGGCGACCAGTCGAGGGCGAAGGCGGCGCGCAAGGCCGCCGGCATGGCCATGAGTGCCTGCAACAACCCGGCGTCACCCCTCCAGCGGGCCACGAGGTGCAGGGTAGCCGCGAGCGCCGCGAGGTAACTCTTGGTGGCGGGCACGCTGCGCTCGACGCCGGCCCGGAGCGGGATCACCGTGTCGGCGATGGCGGCGAGCGGGGAATCCTCGCGGTTCACCAGCGCCACCACCAGGGCGCCGGCGGCCTTGGCCGCCTGCGCCGAGCGCACCAGGTCGCTGCTGCGTCCCGACTGGGAGATCACGAGGTAGAGCGCGTCCTCGAGTCTCTGGGGGGCGTCGTACACCGAGCTCACCGAGAGCGAGGCGGACGCAGTGATGCAGCCGAGCTGCGTCTCGATCACGTACTTGGCGTAGGTGGCGGCGTGGTCCGAGCTGCCCCGGGCGCAGGAGACCACGAGCCGCGGCGGCTGGGACTGTAGCCGCTTCGCCAGGGCGGACACGACGGCGTCGTTGTTCTTAAGCTGGCGTTCTACGGCGGCCGCCGCGTCCGCTGCCTCGGTGTACATGAGGGTGCGGGTCGGGTCCTTGGGAAGAGCTTGTGCGTTCATTCGCCCTGCAGCTCCGCCACGAAGTCGTAGGCATCACCCCGGTACCAGGAGGTGGTGAACTCCACCACCCGGCCGTCGGCCAGGAAGCTGCGCCGCTCCACCGCGAGCGCGGCGCTGCCGGCACCGAGCTGCAGCAGCTTCGCCTGGGCGGTGCTGAGGTTCACGGCGCGTAGGCGTTGCAACGCGCGCACCGGCCGGCAACCCAGCGCGTCGAACACCGTGTAGAGGGAATCCACTACCTGCTCCGGGTCCCGGAGGATGGAGTGGGGGATGGCGCTGCGCTCCACCGCCAACGGTTCCTCGCCGGCGTAGCGCAGGCGGTAGAGGCGCACCACGAGGCTGCCCGGCGAGAGGTTCAGCGCCATGGCTTCTTCCGGCGTCACCTCGCCCACAGAGCGCTCCAGGAACACGGAGCGTGGGTTGAGCCCCCGGGCGCGCAGGTCCTCGGTGAAGCTCGTCATCTTCGAGAGCGGTTTCACGATGCGCTCGGCCACGAAGGTGCCGGCGCCGCGGCGCTGGATCAGCACGCCGTCCTCCACGAGGCCGGCGAGGGCCTTGCGCACTGTGACGCGTGAGAGATCCAACTGTTGGGCGAGCTCCCGTTCGCTGGGCAGTGCCTGGCCGGGGCCGAGACGGCCCTTCTCGACGTTCTCCCGGAGCACGCGCCGCAGGCGCAGATAGGCGGGCGCCGGGCCGCTGCTGGCGGAGCGCTCGAACTCGGTAAGCAGGTTTGCGTTCATGTTATTAGTAATACCAGTATAATACCAATTAGCGAAATGGCTTGGCTTATAGCAGTTCATGGTATCATAGTGGTATTATTTCTTTATGAACAGTCCTTCTGCCCCTCTCGCGGCCTTCGATTTCGTCCTGTTCGGCGCCACGGGTGACCTCGCCCTGCGCAAGCTCCTGCCGGCGCTGTTCCGCCAGTTCGTGGACGGCCGGCTGCGGGGCGACAACGGCATCCTGGGCGTGGCCCGGGAGGCCCAGAGCGCGGAGGACTTCAGGCTCACGGTGCAGGACGCGCTGCGCCGCGCGGTGCCCGATGCGGACGAAGCCCACCTCGATGCCTTCCTGGAGCACGTGGATTACCTCGCGCTCGACGCCACCCGGGACGAGGGCTGGGAGGCATTCGCCGCCGCTTGCCATGCGCGCGATCCGCGGGTGCGGGTGTTCTACCTCTCGGTGGGACCCGAGATCTTCGCGCCGCTCTGCGCGCGGCTCGCCCGCTACAAGCTCAACGGTCCCGATTCACGCCTCGTGGTGGAGAAGCCTCTCGGCCGCGACCTCGCCAGCGCTGTCGCCATCAACGACGCCATCGGCGCCGCGTTCCCGGAGCGGCAGATCTTCCGCATCGACCATTACCTCGGCAAGGAGACGGTGCAGAACCTCCTGGCACTGCGTTTCGGCAACGCGCTGTTCGAGCCGCTCTGGAACACGAGCCACATCGAGCAGGTGCGCATCACCGTGGCCGAGACGCTCGGCGTCGGCAGCCGCGGCCCCTACTACGACGCCACCGGCGCGCTCCGGGACATGGTGCAGAACCATCTCCTGCAGCTGCTTTGCATGATCGCCATGGAGCCGCCGAGCTCCCTCGACCCCGACGCGATCCGCGACGAGAAGCTCAAGGTGCTGCGCGCCCTGAAGCCCATCGACTTCGGCAACGCCGGGCGGCTCACGGTGCGCGGCCAGTACCGGGGCGGGCTCACGGCGGACGGCATGGCGCGGGGTTACCTGGAGGACATCGGCAAGCCTGCCTCCGGCACCGAGACCTTCGTGGCCCTGAAAGCCGAGCTCAGCAACTGGCGCTGGGCCGGGGTGCCCTTCTACCTCGTGACCGGCAAGCGTCTGCCGGAGCAGTTGGCGGAGATCGAGATCCGCTTCCGTTCCATCCCGCACTCCATCTTCGCCGACGGCGGCCCCATCGCTGCCAACCGCCTGGTGCTGCGGCTGCAACCTGACGAGGGCATCAAGCTCCTGCTCATGAGCAAGTATCCGGACTCCGATGGGCTGCACCTCAGCCCCGTGTCCCTGGATGTGGATTTCGCCGAGGCCTTCCGGGTGCGGCAGTTGGATGCTTACGAGCGGCTGCTCTTGGACGTGGTGCGCGGCAAGCTCACCCTCTTCATGCACCGCGACGAGATCGAGGCCGCCTGGCGCTGGATCGACCCCATCGTGCAGGCCTGGAGCCGGGCGAGCACCGGTCCCTTGCCCTACGGCGCCGGCAGCTGGGGGCCTACCGCCGCCGCGGCTTTCGTGCAGCGAGGCGGGGAGCCGGACGGGAGCCTGGAGGGATCCCCGGCGCGCCTGGCCGGGGGCTGAGGTTCAGCCCTGGGGCCGGGGCGGGGCAGTGGAGCCGCGCACCACGAGCTCGGGGCTGAAGCCCTCGTTGCGCACGCTCTCGGCGTCACCGCGCAGTTGCGCGATCAGGAGCCGAGCGGCGTGGCGCGCCACGGTCTTGGTGGCCTGGCGCGCGGTGGTGAGCGCCGGCCAGGACTGGCGCGAGAAGGGGCTGTCCTCGAAACCGGCGATGGAGAGGTCGTAAGGCACGTTGAGCCCCGCGGTGCGCGCCGCCGCCAGCACGCCGGCGGCGATCTCGTCGTTGGAGCCGAATATGGCCGTGGGCCGGTCTTGTAGGGCCAGCAGCTTGCGGGCGCCGCGGAACCCGTCGTCGAAGGAATAGTCCCCCGCCACGATCAGCTTCTTGTCGATCGCGATGCCGTAATCGTTGAGCGCATCCTCGTAGCCCTTGAAGCGCTCCGGGCTGGAGCGGTGCTTCTTGCCGCCCCACAGGAAGCCGATGCGCGCGTGGCCGAGCTGTATCAGGTGCTCGGTGATGTCGTAGGCCGCGTCGCGATCGTCCACAAACACGCAGGCGTAGCCGTCCTTCGGGTCCTCGGTGGCGGAGATGATGCGCACCAGCGGGATCTTGTGCTCCGCGAGGGTCCGGATCAGCGGCATGTGCTCCGACATGGGTGGCGCCAGCACGAGTCCCGCCAGGTGCGCACGCTGTACGAGTTCGGTGAGCTCGCGCGCCAGACCCGGCGCCGAGGAGTCGCAGGGATGGATCTGCAGGCCGAAGCTGAGCTCGCGGCACACCGAGAGTACACCCTGCTGCATGCCGATGATGTAGTGGGCGTTGGGGTTGTCGTAGACGAGGCCGATGGCGTAGGCCTTGGCGCCGCGCAGGGTGCGGGCCGAGAGGTCGGGGCGGTACTTCAGCTCCTCGATGGCCTTGAGCACCCGGGCCCGGGTGTCCTGGCGCACTGCGGCCTCATGGTTGATCACCCGCGACACGGTCTTGATGGAGACCTGGGCGCGCCGGGCGACGTCTTTGATGGTGGCGATGCTCACGTGCTCCGCGTGCCCCTCGGGAAACGGCTGGACTGCGATCTCTTCAGGAAATGAGGTCCGGTCTCAGGCGCGCCCTGTCGCGCCGGATGCGGCGCCCTTCAGGCCGACCCCGTAACCGTACACCGCGTAGAAGAGGATATACAGGTAGCAGGGCACCATCAACATGAGGAACACGGCCTGGAAGTCGAAGTGCTGCTTCAGGTGCACGAACAGCTGCGGGATCACCGCGCCGCCGGCGATGCCCATGATGAGCAGCGCCGAGCCGAACTCCGTGTGCCGGCCGAGGCCCCGGATGGCGAGCGGGAAGATGGCGGGCCACATCATGGCGTTGGCGAACCCTAAGGCCGCCACGAAGCCCACCGAGACGTGGCCCTGGGTCGCGAAGGCTGCGCAGGCGAGCAGCACTCCGAGCACGGCGGAGCCGGCGAGGTAACGCTCCTGCGACACGAAGCGCGGGATGCAGGCGAGTCCCGCGAGATACCCCGCGAGCATCGCCACCAGAGTGAAGGAGGTGAAGAACTTGGTCTCGTCCAGGGGCAGGCCGAAGGCCCGGCCGTAGGTGCCGATGGCGTCGCCGGCCATCACTTCCACGCCCACGTAAAGGAACAGGCACAGCACCCCGAGCAGGAGGTGCGGGTAGCGCAGGATGCCGGCGTGACCGCCCGCGTCTGTCTCGGCGTTGGCGCGGCTAGCGCTCACTTCCGGCAGCGAGGAGCGCAGCACCCAGATGCCGAGCGCCGCCAGCACGCCCGCCATCACCATGTAGGGCAGGTGGATGGAGTTCGCGAAGCCGGTGAGCACCGCGTCGCGGGCCTCCGGCGTCGCAGCGGCCTGCACCTGCTGCTGGATGGAATCCATGCCGCGCAACACCAGGGTGCCGAGCACCAGGGGCGCGAGCGCGCCGGCGGTCTTGTTGCAGATACCCATTAACGCGACGCGTTGGGCGGCGCTCTCGATGGGCCCCAAGATGCTGATGTAGGGGTTGGCCGCGGTCTGCAGGAGCGCGAGGCCCCCGCCGATGACGAACAGGCCCGTGAGCGCGCCGGGATAGATGCGCATCGAGGCGAACTGGCCGAAGAGCACCGAGCCCACCGCCATCACGAAGAGGCCGAGCGCCATGCCTTTCTTCATGCCCGTGGCCTTGAGGATCCACGAGGCGGGGATGGCCAGGAAGAAGTAGGAGAGATAGAACGCCAGGGGGATGAGGAAGGCGCTCACGTCGCTCACGTCGAAGGCCACCTGCACGAAGGCGATCAGCGGGCCGTT
>DASYZF010000074.1:0-2798 GCA_035946515.1 Gammaproteobacteria bacterium
CGCCGCATCCGCGCCGGCCGCTGCATCCCCGGCATCGTGGCGCTCATGGAAGTGGGCAAGCGGGACTTGCGGCGTCTCACCGCCGGCGATCTGGGGTTCACCGTGGCGCCGCGGCTCAACGCCGCCGGTCGGCTCACGGACATGTCATTGGGCATCGAATGCCTGCTCACGGACGATCCGGCCCGTGCCCAGCAGCTGGCGGCGCGACTGGACGAACTCAACCGCGAGCGCCGCGACATCGAGATCAGGATGCGGGAAGAGGCCTTCGCCGTCCTGGCGCATCTCGATTTCAGCGCAGACGACCCTGCCTTGCCCGTCGGGCTTTGCCTGTTCAATCCGGATTGGCACCAGGGCGTGGTGGGTCTCGTGGCTTCCAAAGTGAAAGACAAGCTGCAGCGGCCGGTGATCGCCTTTGCCCGTTCCGAGGACGGCAGCCTCAAGGGCTCGGGCCGCTCCGTGCGGGGCATGCATATCCGCGACGCCCTGGAAGCGGTTTCCACCCGCCACCCGGGACTCATCGGGAAGTTCGGCGGCCACACCATGGCGGCGGGCCTCAGCTTAGAGGAAGCGCGGTTCACGGAGTTCCGGGAGGCCTTCGACGCCGAGGCCCGCCGCTGGTTGAGCCGGGACGACCTGGCGGGCGTCCTGCACACCGACGGCGAGCTGGAACGGGAGTTCATGACCCTGGAATGCGCCGAGCTCCTGCGCAGCGCCGGCCCCTGGGGCCAGGGCTTCACCGAGCCTCTGTTCGACGGCGAGTTCCGGCTCCTGGAGCGGCGCGTGGTGGGCACGGGGCACCTCAAGCTCGTGCTGGAGCACCCCGGCGCGGGCCTGCGCTGCGACGCCATCGCCTTCGGCGAGACCGGCGAGCACATCCCGGCAGACTGCCGGCAGGTGCGCATCGCTTACCGGCCCGACGTGAATGAATACCGGGGCGAGCGAAGGCTTCAATTACTGGTCGAATACATCGAACCCATAGGCTAACCGCCTTAAAACCGCGCGAGGCAAGGCGCCCGGCGGCGAGGAACCGGAGTGTACTTCGGGTGTACATGAGGGTCCGCCGCATGCGGCGGACGGGTGGACAGGACGTCCACCCTGGAGCGGCGAGCGGAGCTGGATGCGTAACGAGCGAACAACACATGAAGGCCCGCCGCAGCCGGTTTTAAGACGGTTTGTAGTAAAATGCGCGGCTTATGGAAATCAATCCGATACGAAACAAGATCACCGACCTCCAGGGGCGTGCGACCGCCCTGAGGGGGTATCTTTGAATACGAC
This sequence comes from Gammaproteobacteria bacterium, assembly GCA_035946515.1. Lineage (GTDB taxonomy): Bacteria > Pseudomonadota > Gammaproteobacteria > Natronospirales > REEB76 > DASUBN01. The sequence continues at coordinate 1,276 of DASYZF010000074.1, forward strand.
TCTAAGCGCGAACGCCTCCAGGAAGTAGACCGCGAGCTGGAGAACCCCAAGGTCTGGGACAAGCCGGAACGCGCCCAGGAGCTGGGCCGCGAACGGGCGCGCCTGCACGAGGTGGTGACCTTGCTGGACAAGCTCTCGCGGGGTCTCGACGATTCCGGCGAGCTCCTGGAGATGCTGGCGGAGGAGGGTGACGAGTCCGGCGTGGGCAGCGTCGCCGCCGACGTGGACCGCATGGAGCAGCAGGTGGCGGACATGGAGTTCCGCCGCATGTTCTCCGGTGAGATGGACTCCCACAACGCCTTCCTCGACATCCAGGCCGGCTCCGGCGGCACCGAGGCCCAGGACTGGGCTGAGATGCTGCTGCGCATGTACCTGCGCTGGGGCGAGCGCCGCGGCTTCAAGACCGAGCTGGTGGAGGCCTCCGCCGGCGAAGTGGCCGGCATCAAGAGCGCCACCATCCGCTACGAAGGGCCCTATGCCTACGGCTGGCTGCGCACCGAGACCGGCGTGCACCGCCTGGTGCGCAAGTCGCCCTTCGATTCCAACGCCCGGCGCCACACCTCGTTCACCGCGGTGTTCGTCTCGCCGGAAGTGGACGATGAGATCGAGATCGAGATCAACCCGGCTGACCTGCGGGTGGATACCTACCGCTCCCAAGGCGCCGGCGGCCAGCACGTCAACAAGACCGACTCCGCCATCCGCATCACCCATATCCCCACCGGCATCGTGGTGGCCTGCCAGAGCGAGCGCTCCCAGCACAAGAACCGCGCCACCGCCATGAAGATGCTGAAGGCCAAGATGTACGAGATGGAGATGCAGAAGCGGCGCGAGGAGCAGCAGAAGCTGGAGGACAGCAAGGCGGACATCGGCTGGGGCAGCCAGATCCGTTCCTACGTCCTTGACCAGTCCCGCATCAAGGACCTGCGCACCGGCTATGAGACCGGCGATCCGCAGAAGGTGTTGGACGGCGCCCTCGACCCGTTCATCGAAGCCTCATTGAAGCAAGGTCTGTAAGCCCCCTGGGGAATCAAATGACCGACCAACAAGACGAAAATAGTTTGATCCAGCAACGTAAGGAGAAGCTTGCGAAACTGCGCGAGAAAGGACAAGCGTTCCCTAATGGCGTCCACCGCGACGCCCTGGCGGCGGACCTGCACGGTCTCTATGGCCACAGGAGCGGCGAGTCGCTCGCGCAGGAGAAGGTGCGGGTGAAGGTGGCGGGCCGCATGATGGGCAAGCGCATCATGGGCAAGGCGAGCTTCGCCCACATCCAGGACAGCTCCGGCCGCCTGCAGCTCTTCCTGCAGAAGGATGCGCTGGGCGAGGAACCCTACGAGGCCTTCAAGACCTGGGACTTGGGCGACATCGTGGCCGCCGAAGGCGAGATGTTCAAGACCAAGACCGGCGAGCTCTCGGTGAAGACCGATAAGGCCCGGCTCATCTCCAAGTCGCTGTTACCGCTGCCCGAGAAGTTCCACGGCCTCGCCGACACCGAGACCCGTTACCGCCAGCGCTACCTCGAC
>DASYZF010000075.1:0-5032 GCA_035946515.1 Gammaproteobacteria bacterium
GAGGGGCATGTCGTTCACCGATTCCATGGGCAAGTGCAACAGCACTTCCTTGCCGGCGGCATGGGCCAGGTTGGCGATGTCGGTGGCATGGGCGGTGTGGGGCAGGATGGCGCAGGCCACGGGGCCCGGCAGCGCGGTGACCCGGCGGCCCTCGTCGAGCCGGTTGCCGAGGTCGTCGATCATTACCGCCACCACCGGCGACGGAGGCGGCGCCTCGTCCGCGTTCACGCGGCCCAGCCAGGCGGCGCAGAGCAACAGCAGCGCGAGGCCCTTCATGGCCCCTTGTGGGACTCGAGCACCGCCAAGCCCTTCAGCATGTTGAGCGCCTGGTAGAGCTGGAAATCCCGGCTCGCCAGGTCATCGGCGGCACGGATGGCGGCCAGGCCCGTGGCGGGCGCCGGTGCGCCGCTGGTGTTGGCGAGATGGCCCGAGAGGTTCGCTTCCTTCAGGCTCGCGCCCTGATCCTGGTCCGCGTCGCCGTCGGCGAGCTGCAGCGGATCCACTTCCACGTCCGGCACGATGCCCTGGGCCTGGATGGAGCGGCCCGAGGGGGTGTAGTAGAGCGCGGTGGTGAGCTTGATGGCGTCCCCCTGGGGCAGCGGGATCACGGTCTGCACCGAACCCTTGCCGAAGGTCTGTACACCCATGATGAGCGCCCGGTGGTTGTCCTGCAGCGCACCGGCCACGATCTCCGCCGCCGACGCGGTGCCCTCGTTCACCAGCACCACGAGCGGCGCGCCGCCCAGGAGGTCGCCGGGCGTGGCGCGGCGCACGAAGTTGGCGTCGACGGCACGGCCCTTGGCGCTGACGATGATGCCGTTGTCCAGGAAGTCGTCGGACACGTCCACCGCCGCGTCGAGCAGGCCACCCGGGTCGTCGCGCAGGTCCAGCACCAGGCCCGCGAGCGGTCCGCCATTCTTCTTGAGCAGCGTGCGCATGCCGCTCTTCACGCCGTCGGCGGTGTCGTCACCGAAATCGCTGATGCGCAGGTAACCGTAGCCGTGCTGCAACAGCTCCGCGCGGGTGGAAGCCACGTGCACTTCCTCGCGTACGAGCTTCACGGTCTTGGGCTTGTCCGAACCCTCGGGCAGCAGCGTGAGGGTGACGCTGGTGCCGGGCTTGCCGCGCATGAGGTCGCTCGCCTGGTCGAGGCTCAAGCCGTCCAGGGAGGTGCCGTTCACCTCCAGGATCTCGTCGCCGGCCTTGACGCCGGCGCGGGCCGCGGGTGAGCCGTCGATGGGCGAGACCACGATGATGCCGTTGTCGTCGCCGAGGCCCACGTCGATGCCGATACCGTTGAACTCGCCGCTGGTGAGGTACTGCATGTCGCTGAACTCGGACTTGTCGAGGAAATCCGAGTGGGGGTCGAGGTTGCCGAGCAGGCCGCGGATGGCGCCGTGGATCAGGGTCTTGTCGTCCACCGGCTCCACGTATTCATCCTTCACGAGCTGCATCACGTCCACCAGCAGCCGCACGTCCTCCCAGGGCAGGTTCTGAGGCAAGGGCTGCTTGGGCGGCGCGTCGGCCTGCGGTGCGGCCGCGGTCGCCGTGAGCGGCAGGCACAGCAGGAGCGAGAGGAGGGAGACGGGGATGCGCATGGTCATGGGGAAGGATCCTGCAGGGCGGGTGCCCCGCGCGAGCTTGAGGTTGAGATGGTACACCGCGGCAGCTCCCGGGCTTCAGCCCGCCGGCAGCCGGCCGCGGCACCAGCGGCGCGGATCCAGCGTGTCCTTGCCGTGGCGCAGTTCGAAATACAACGCCGGCTGCTCCTGGCCGCCGCTGTCGCCCAGGGTGGCGATGGTCTCGCCCGCCTGCACCCAGTCGCCCACCTGGCGGGCGATGTTCTGGTTGTGGGCGTAGATGCTGAGGTAGCCGTTGCCGTGGTCGAGGATCACCAGCAAGCCGAAGTGCGGCATCCAGTCGGCATACACCACGCGGCCGTAGGACACGGCGCGCACCGGCGTGCCGACGGGCGCCGCGATGAGGTCCCCTTCCCAGCGCATGTGGCCGCCGGCCCGGGGCTGGCCGTAGCCGCTCAGCACGCGGCCCGGCACGGGCCAGAGCAGCTTGCCGCGCAGCGCGGAGAAACGCTTGCCCTGCTCCAGGTCCGCCGGGATGTCGGAGAGCGCCTGGCGCAGGTCGTCCACCAGGGCCTGCAGCGCCTGCTGGTCACGCTTCAGGCGTCCGATCTCCACGTCGCGGCTCTTGATGCTGCTGTCGATCTCGGCGATGAGCTGCCGGCGCGAAGCATCCTGCTGCTGCAGGTCGGCGAGCGTCTGGCCGCGGTCGTCCCGCAGGGTCTTGAGGTCGGCGATCTGGCCGCTGATCTGCGTGCCCAGGGCGGCGATGGCGGTGATCTCGCTGCGGACGCTCACGATGCGCGCGGCCCGGGCCCGGTTGAGGTAATCGTAGTAGGCGAACAGCCGGCCGACGGTGGCCGGATCCTGGGCGTCGAGCAGCAGTTTCAGCTGTGAATCGCGCCCCTCCATGAACGCCGCCTGCATCTGGACGGCGAGCGCCGCCTTCTGGGCATCGAGGGTCGTCTGGTGCGCCGCCTGCTGGCGCTTCAGGTCCGCGAGCTTGTTCTCGGCCGGTGCCATCTGCCGGTCCAAGTCCGTCACCTGGCGGCTGAGCTTCGCGATACCGCGCTCGCTCTGGCGCAGATCGGTCTGCAGCTTGTTGCGGCGCAGCAGGTCCTCCTCCCGGGCGGCCTGCACCTTGGCGAGCCGCGCCTTTAGGGCATCGAGCTGCTGCTGCTTGGCGGCCACGTTGTCCCCGGCCGTGGCGCCGGCGGCAGCCAGGGTGAGGAGCAGGCAAGCGAGGGCGGCGAACCTTGGGGGACGGACGGCGGACATGCGGCGGATTCTACCCCAGCGGCGGCGCGGTCCCGCCGGGATTTGTCCGTCCACTCAAAGGCTTGGAACGCAACTGCTATACTACGCAGCCTTTTACGTCATCCGGCCCCAGAATACGCCCATGCAACGCCTCCTCGAATTCAGCCAGCACCATCTCTACCTGGTGGGCCTCGCGGCCCTGCTGCTCGTCGCCCTGGCGGTGGACGAGGCCCTGCGCCGTCTGCGCAAGTACCGGGAGCTGGGGCCCGCCCAGAGCGTGCTGCTCATCAACCAGGGCGCGGCGGTGCTGGACCTGCGTGCCCAGGCGGAATTCTCCGCCGGCCACATCATGAACGCCCGCAACATCCCGCTCGCCGAGCTCGACGGCCGCGCCGGGGAACTCGAGAAGTTCCGCGGCCAGCCGCTGCTCATCTACTGCAAGAGCGGCAGCGACGCCGCCACCGCGGCCGCGCGTCTGGCGAAGAAGGGCTTCCAGCCGCTCACGGTGCTGAAGGGCGGCATCGCCGCCTGGCAGCAGGAGCACCTGCCGCTGGAGCGGGGCTGAACCGGCGCGGCATGAAACCCGTCACCGTCTATTCCACCCGGGTCTGCCCCTACTGCGTGCGTGCCAAGGCGCTGCTGGACCGCAAGCATGTACCCTACACCGACATCATGGTGGACCAGGACCCGGCCAGGCTCGCGGAGATGATGCAGAAGAGCGGCCGGCGCACGGTGCCCCAGATCTTCGTGGGCGAGACCCACGTGGGCGGCTGCGACGAGCTCTACGCCCTGGACCGCGCCGGCGGGCTCGACCCGCTGCTCGCGGACTGAAACAAGAATCCCATCCCATATATCCTTCAAGGAAACCCATGGCTGACAACGACACCATCCTCCCGGCCTCCCAGGCGGGCGACAAGCAAGTGATGCTGAGCCGCATCTACGTCAAGGACTGCTCCTTCGAGTCGCCGCGCGCGCCGGAGGTGTTCACCACGCAGATGGATCCGGAGGTGAAGGTGAGCATGCGCACCAACACCAAGCAACTCGACGCCAACAGCATCGAGGTGGTGCTGAGCATCACCATCGAGGCCCAGTCCGACAAGAAACCGCTGTTCCTGGTCGAAGTGCATCAGGCGGGCGTGTTCGCGGTGATCGGCTTCAACGAGGCCGAGCGCGGCGCCATCATCGGCAGCTACTGCCCCAGCATCCTGTTCCCCTACGCCCGCGAAGCGGTCTCGGATCTCGTGACCCGCGGCGGCATGCCGGTGCTATTGCTGCAGCCCGTGAACTTCGACGCGGTCTACGCCCAGAGCCTGCAGGGCGCCGGCCCCGGCGCCGCGGCCTGATCCCAGGCTCGGCTTGAGCGCCAAGACCGCCATCGGCATCGTCGGCGCCGGCTCCTGGGGCACGGCGCTCGCCATCCTGCTGGCGCGCAACGGCCGCGCCGTGCGGCTCTGGTCGGTGGACAAGAGCGAACTCGAGCCCCTGCCCCGGGACCGGGAGAACAAGCGCTATCTGCCGGGAGTGCGGTTCCCGGAGCCGCTCGGCATCGAGTTCGAACTGCCGAAGCTCGTGGCCGGCTGCGACGATCTCCTGGTGGTGGTGCCGAGTCACGGCTTCCGCGACACCCTGAAGCAGATCGCCGCCTGCCGGCCGAAACGGCTGCGCCTCGCCTGGGCCACCAAGGGCTTCGAGCAGGGCAGCGGCAAGCTCCTGCACGAGGTGGCCCGCGAGACGCTTGGGCAGAGCACGCCTTACGCGGTGCTCTCGGGCCCGACTTTCGCCAAGGAAGTGGCGAAGGGCATGCCCACCGCCGTCACCGTCGCCTCCAACGACGCGGCCTTCGCCGCGGACCTCGCCCAGGCGGTGGCGAGCCCAGTGTTCCGTGCCTACACTTCCGAGGACCTCACCGGCGTGGAGGTGGGCGGCACGGTCAAGAACATCATAGCCATCGGCACCGGTATCAGCGACGGACTCGGCTTCGGCGCCAACGCCCGCGCCGCGCTCATCACCCGCGGTCTCGCGGAGATCACGCGCCTGGGGCTCAAGCTCGGTGCCAGGGTCGAGACCTTCCAGGGCCTCGCGGGCCTGGGCGACCTGGTGCTCACCTGCACCGACGACCAGTCCCGCAACCGGCGCATGGGCTTGGGGCTCGCGGGCGGCAAGAGCCGCGAACAGGTGGCCAAGGACATCGGCCAGGT
>DASYZF010000076.1:0-1837 GCA_035946515.1 Gammaproteobacteria bacterium
GAGCTCAATACCCCCTGGGACGTGCTCTACCATGATGGCCTGGTCTACATCGCCATGGCCGGTCAGCACCAGCTCTGGGTCTACGATCCCGCGAAGCAGGAGATCCGCCACTTCGCGGGCTCCGGGGCCGAGGGCATCGACGACGGCGAGCTGGCGGACGCCTCCTTCGCCCAGACCAGCGGTCTCACCACCGACGGCAGCGTGCTCTATACCGCCGACCCGGAGGCGAGCGCGGTGCGAGCCGTCGATTTCAACGGCACCCTGGCCCGGGTGCACACCCTGGTAGGTACCGGCCTATTCGACTTCGGCGACGTTGACGGCTCGGGAGACGAGGCGCGCTTGCAGCATGATTTGGGCGTAGCCTGGCACGCCGGCCTCATCTATATAGCCGATACCTACAACAGCAAGATCAAGGTGCTGGATCCCCACCGCCGCACCGTGAGCACCCTGATAGACGACGATACCTTCGACGAGCCGGGGGGTCTGAGCTTCGCCGGCGACACCCTGTACGTGGCCGATACCGACCACGACCGGATCGTGACGGTGGACATCAAGAACCGGAAGGCCGTGCCGCTGGCCTTGAGCGACCCCGGCAAACTGCTCTGAGCCCCGCCGCCCGCGGGGCGCGGGGAATAAAACCCGGTCTCCGGGAATCTTCCTGGTAAGGAAGCCTCAAGACCCGGTTTTGCTACACTTCGGCCATGCATAGCGTCCGCGAAGCCCGCAAGACCGCTGAGCACAAGCTCACGCTGCAGGAAGTGCTGGCCTGGATGCAGGCGGACGGCATGATCGGCCATGACAAGGTCGAGCTGCTCTCGGGCCTCGCCGAACGCGGCGCCTACAAGAACCAGCATCCCATCGTCATCCTGGGCAAGCGCGGCTGGACCGACGCGCGTCCGCCGCACGCACCGCTCACGGTGGAATCCCTCAGCATCTGGCTCGCGGCGCGCTGCGACCTGCCTTATTTCCGCATCGACCCGCTCAAGCTCGACGTGCAGCGCATCACCTCGGTGGTGTCGCTGCCCTACGCCTCGCGGTACAACGTGCTGCCGGTGGAGGTCTCGCGCCAGGAAATCACCTTCGCCAGCGCCGAACCCTATGAATACGAATGGGAACGGGAGATCTCCCAGGTCCAGAAGAAGAAGATCAACCGGGTGTTCGCCAACCCGGAGGACATCGCCCGCTACCTGGTGGAGTTTTATTCCATCTCCCGTTCGGTGCTGGGCGCGGAGAAGCAGAACGAGGGCATGCCCGCCGGCGGCGGCATCCAGAACCTGGAGCAGCTGGTCGAGCTCGGCAAGAGCGGCAAGCTCGACGTCAACGACCAGCATGTGGTCAGCATCGTGGAATGGCTATTGCAGTACGCCTTCGACCAGCGTGCCAGCGACATCCACGTGGAACCGCGCCGCGAGCAGGGCATCATCCGCTTCCGCATCGACGGCGTGATGCAGCAGGTCTATCAGTTGCCGGCCGCGGTGCTGGCGCCGGTCACGAGTCGCATCAAGATCCTGGCGCGCATGGACATCGCCGAGAAGCGCCGGCCCCAGGACGGCCGCATCAAGACCCGCAACCCGCAGGGCCAGGAGGTGGAGCTGCGCTTGTCCACCATGCCCACCGCCTTCGGCGAGAAGCTGGTGATGCGCATCTTCGATCCCATGGTGCTGCTCAAGGACTTCCGCGCCCTGGGCTTCGCTGAGACCGACGAGCGGCTGTGGGAGGCGATGATCGAGAACCCCCACGGCATCATCCTGGTGACCGGGCCCACGGGTTCGGGCAAGACCACCACGCTCTACTCGACGCTGAAGCAGCTGGCCAAGCCCGAGGTGAACGTCTGCAC
>DASYZF010000077.1:0-2651 GCA_035946515.1 Gammaproteobacteria bacterium
GGAACTCCTGCGGGAACATCTCAAGCAGGCCGCAGGTTTCGAGGAGCAGGAGGGGGGCTTCAGCGCCCGGCGCCGGCATCTGGACGCACTCAATCGTGCGCGCCAACATCTCAATGCCGCCATGGCCCAGGCGAAAGCCGGGGCCGGGGAGCTCCTGGCGGAGGACCTGCGCCTGGCCCAGACTTCCCTGAGCGAGATCACGGGCGAATTCACCAGCGACGACTTGCTGGGCAAGATCTTCTCCAGTTTCTGCATCGGAAAGTGAGGCGAGCATGGGCCCCCTGACGCGGCGCAAATCGGTGGAACAGCTGCAGCAGGAGGCGGGTGCCGGCAAGCAGTTCCGGCGCGTGCTGGGCCTCTGGCAGCTCACGGCCATCGGCCTCGGCGGCATCATCGGCGTGGGCATATTCGTGTTGACCGGGATCGTGGCCGCCACCCAGGCAGGCCCGGCCGTCACCCTCGCCTTCATCCTGGCGGGCGTCGCCAGCGCCGCCGCGGCGCTCTGCTACGCGGAGTTCGCGGGACTCATCCCAGTGACGGGCAGCGCCTACACCTACGGTTACGCGGTGCTGGGGGAATTCGCCGCCTGGCTCCTGGGCTGGGATCTCCTGCTCTGCTACGCCCTGATCGTGGCGGTGGTGGCGGCCGGCTGGTCCGGTTACATGCAGGCCCTGCTGGGCGCCGCCGATATCCATCTTCCGGTCTGGGCCCAGGGCGCGGTCGGCAGCGGTCCGGGCCATGAGTTCGACCTCTTCGCGGCCTTGGTGGCGCTCGCCATCGCGTTCCTGCTTACGGTGCGCACGGAATGGGGGGCGCGCTTCAACACCGCCATCGTGGCGGCGAAGATCGCCGGTATCCTGCTGGTGATCCTGGCGGGCATCGCCTACGTGGACCCGGCGAACTGGCATCCCTTCATGCCCTTCGGTTACCACGGCGTGCTGGCGGGCGCGGCGGTGGTGTTCTTCGCGGTGTTCGGTTACGACACCCTTACTACCGCCGCGGAGGAGGCCAAGAACCCGCAGCGGGATCTGCCCTGGGCAGTAGTGCTGTCCCTCGCCATCGCCATGGTCCTGTATCTCGGGCTCTCCCTGGTGCTCACGGGCATCGTGCCTTCCAACACCCTGAACAACGCCGCTCCGGTGGCGAACGCCTTCGCCGCCATCGGCCTGCGTTGGGTGATGGTGACGGTATCCATCGCCGCCATCGCCGGCATCACCAGCGTGCTCTTCGCCAACATGCTGGCGGGCGCGCGCATCGGCTTCGCTCTGTCCCGGGATGGGCTGATCCCCGGCTGGTTCGCGGCGGTGCATGCGAAGTACCGCACACCTTACCGGGCGACGCTGATCCTGGGGGTGGTGACGGCGGTGTCGGCGGGACTCTTCCCCCTCACCACGGTGGCGGAACTGGTGAACGTGGGGATGTTGAGCGCCTTCATCGTGATCTGCGCCGCCATCATCCTGCTCCGGCGCCGCCGGCCGGAGCTGAAACGCTCCTTCCGGGTGCCTGGCGTGCCGCTGGTGCCGCTCATCGGCATAGGTTTCTCCGCCTGGCTGATATACGGCTTGCCGACGGGCACCTATATAGGCTTCGGCGCCTGGATGCTGTTGGGCCTGGTGGTGTATTTCGCCTACGGCCTGAAGCACAGCCGGCTCGCGGGCCAGGCTTAGTCCGCGCTACGCTCCACCCGGTTGCGGCCCCGGTCCTTGGCGAGATAGAGGGCCTGGTCGGCGCGGGCGAGGGTCGCGCGGATGTCTTCCCCGGGGCGGTGGGTGGTGAGGCCGCAGGAGACGGTCATGCTCAAGGGGCCGCCCTCGGTGCGGAACTGGAAGTCCGCCACCCGCTGGCGGATGCGCTCGGCGCAGCTCACGGCGCCATCGAGCCCCGTCTCGGGCAACACCAGCAGGAACTCCTCGCCGCCATAGCGCCCGAAAGTGCTCACGTCCACGCCCCAATCCTTGCCATCGCGACCCACCCGGTCCAGCGCCCGGATCTCCCCCTGCACCCGCTCGGCGAACTGCTTCAGCACATCGTCGCCGGAGAGATGGCCATGGCGGTCGTTGATCTCCTTGAAGTGGTCGAGGTCCATCAGGCAGACGCAGAAGCTACGGTCGGTGCGCTGGGCGCGCAGCCGTTCCTGTTCCAAGAGCTCGATGATGTGGCGGCGGTTGTAGGCGCCGGTGAGGTCGTCGTGGGTGGCGAGCTCCCGGTTCTGGCGCAGCGCCGCAGCGAGTTCGGCGTTGCGCCGCGACACGATCTCGCGCAGGCGCCCCACGTAGCTGCCGAAGAATGCGAGCCACACCAAGGTCGCCGCCAGCACCACGGACTGCAGCACCTCGAGGGGCAGAGGGATGCTGCCGCCGTGGAGGTAGAGGTCGCGCAGCACCACGAGGCCGTAGGCGATGAGCACGAGGCCGGTGAGCAGGAGGTATTCGCGCCGGGTGAGGCGGAACACGCCGAACAGGAACACCACGGCGTAGAGCAGGAGCAAAATGCCGCGTACCTGGGGCGCAAGCGCCATGAGCAGCATCACCCAGAAGGTGGCCACCAGCATCTGCGGCAGCGTCAGGCTCGGGTCCGGCCAGTAGCGGTTGAGGCCGGAGCGCAGCAGCACGAAGAACACGACGTTGCCGAAGAGCGCCAGGGAGACGGCG
>DASYZF010000078.1:0-1945 GCA_035946515.1 Gammaproteobacteria bacterium
TGGGACGGCAACGACAAGCTCGGCAGCGGCCGCATGGAGATCATCGACACCGCCCCCGCCAAGCGCGTGATCTCGGAGCTGGAGTTCTTCCGCCCCTTCAAGGCCGACTGCCTGGTGGAGTTCTCGCTCCAGCCCGTGAGCGGCGGCACCGAGGTGCGCTGGGAGATGGACGGCGCCCGGTCCCTGTCCGTGAAGCTCGTCAGCCTGTTTCTGGACCTGGATGGGATCCAGGGCCGCGAGTTCGAGAAGGGTCTCGCCGCCCTCAAGGCCCTGGTGGAAGGGCCGGTGCAGCCCCGGGATTACTGGCCGGTGGCGCGGGACATCGCGTCTGCCGCTCCGCGTCAGGCGGCCTGAGGTTTCGCACCGCCGAGATAGCTGGGCGCCACGGCTTCCAGGGGCGTGGCCTGGATGCCGAGCGCCCCCAGGCCGTCCTCGGCGCTCACGCTGTCTACTGTGAGGGAGCGGCAGTTGTCGAGGGAGAAAGGCTTTCCCGGCACCCACTCCATCAGCGCCGCCTGCAGCCAGGCGGCGGGGCGGGGCAGGCCGAGGATGGGGCGCCTCTTCCCCGTGAGCCGGCCGGTGTAGGCCACCAGTTCCCGCAAGCTATAGACGCGCGGTCCGCAGAGGGCGTAGTGCTGGCCGATGCCCGCGTGCTTCTCCAGGCAGTGGACGAAGGCCGCCGCCACATCCCCCACGTACACCGGCGCGAAGCGCGCCTTGGGGAAGGCGAGCGGCATCAGAGGCAGGCGCTTCAGCAGTCCCGCGAAGCGCGTCAGGAAGCTGTCGCCGGGGCCGAAGATCACGCTGGGCTCGAACACCGTGGCCTCCAGCTGCTTCGCCATCAGCACGGCCGCCGCCGCCTCGCCCTTGGTGCGCAGGTAATGGCTAGCGCCCTGCTTGTCGGCCTTGAGCGCGCTCATGTGCAGGAGGCGGCGCAGGCCCGCGCCGCGGCAGGCTTCGATCACGCCCTCCGTGAACGTCACGTGGGCTTCTCTGAACCCTAAGCCCTTGTGGCCGCGCTCGTTCAGTATCCCCACCAGGTTGATCACCGCGTCGGAGCCTGCGAAGGCCTCGCGCAGCACGCCGGCGTCGTAGACGTCCGCCTGGGTGAGGGTGAGGGTGGGCAGCACCAGCATGTCGGTGTGCCGGAAGCGATGGCGGGTGAGCACCTGCACGCTATGGCCGCGCGCCACGAGCCGGGCGGCCAGGTGCCGACCCACGAAACCGGTGCCACCCAGGAGCGTGACCCTGCTCATGGGTCCATTTTATACCCGAGGTCCGCGGCGCCCTGGTCCGCCCCGGCGGGCGCCGCCACCCGGCCGATGCGCACCGAGAGCCGCTGCGGCTTGCCGCTGATGCGCCAGTCGAACATCACCGTGTGGCCCATCACCCGGTGCACGTAGTTGCGGGTCTCGGTGTAGGGGATGCTGTCGATCCACGCGTCCGCCGGCATGTCCCCGTCCTGGGGCAGCCAGTCGGATACCTTCGCCACGCCGGCGTTGTAGGCCGCCGTCGCCAGGGGCTCGCTGCCGTCGAACTGGCGCAGCACCTCGCGCAGGTACGAGCTCCCCAGGATCAGGTTGGTGGGCGGGTCCAGGAGGCTGTCGTCGTCGTTGAGGGTCAGCCCCAGGCGGTTGGCCATGTCGCGCCCGGTCGCCGGCATCAGCTGCATCAGGCCGTAGGCGCCCGCGTGGGACACCGCGTTGGGCTTGAACACGCTCTCGGCGCGGATCAGGCCGTAGATCCAGGAGAGGTCGAGCTTGAGCTGCGCCGCCTTCGGCACCAGGGTCTGCTCGAAGGCGAGCGGGTAGGTGAGGGCCAGGTCCTGCCAGCAGCCGCCGCCGGCGAGCGTCGGGATCACCCGCGCATGCCAGCCCCAGCGTTCGGCGAGCAGCGCCGACTGGCAGCGGGCCGGGATCGAGAGCCCGCGGGTGGCGTCGGCCCA
>DASYZF010000079.1:0-4343 GCA_035946515.1 Gammaproteobacteria bacterium
CAGCCCAGTTCTCCTTCTTCACGTCCTCGATGACGATGTAGATGGAGTCGGGCTCGGTCCCGACGATGCGCGCGGTCTCGCGGGTGAGCACTTCCACGAGCTCGCGCTTATGTTCGAGGGTTCTGCCTTCCCACATCTCTATACGGATGATAGGCATCTGCTGGGCTCCATTGACCATCCTTAGGTGCAGTGACCAGCCACCGCATCCTGCGGCGTCGCCCGGACGGATGCGGGCCGTGCCCGCATCAGAGGCGCCGTCCTCGCCCACATCTCGACTCTGATGATCGGCATGCCTGTCTCCAGCGATCACTTCTTCCCGGCGAGTTCCAGGGCACGGTCGTAGAGGGCGTTCTTCTTCCGGCCGGTGATCCCGGCGGCCAGGGCGGCGGCCTGCTTCACCGGCAGTTCCGCGAGCAGGACCTTGAGCACCCGCTCGGCGTCGGCATCCAGGTCGGCACCGTCGGGGGCCGCAGCCCCCGCCACCATCACCACCACCTCGCCCTTGGCGGCGGCCGGGTCTTCCGCCGCCCAGCGAGCCAGCTCCGCGAGCGGCGCCTCGCGCACGCCCTCGTGCAGCTTGGTGAGCTCCCGGGCCAGCACGGCGGCGCGCGCGCCGCCGAACACCGCGGCCATGTCCTCCAGGGACTCGGCGAGGCGGTGCACGGACTCGTAGAAGACCAGGGTACGGGTCTCGGCGGCGAGCAGTTCGAGGCGCTCGCGGCGGGCTGCGGACTTGGACGGCAGGAAGCCCTCGAACACGAAGCGGTCCGTGGGCAGGCCGCTCACGGACAGCGCCGCGACGAGGGCGCTGGCGCCGGGGATGGGGCTGACGACGATGCCGGCCCGGCGTGCGGCGCGCACCAGGTCGAAACCGGGATCGCTGATGAGCGGCGTGCCGGCGTCGGAAACGAGCGCCACGTCTGCGCCGCCCTGGAGCCTCTCCAGCAGCCAGGCGGCGCGCTCCGCCTCGTTGTGTTCGTGCAGGGAGACGAGTCGGGTGCGGATGCCGAAGTGGGCGAGCAACGCGCCGCTGTGGCGCGTGTCTTCCGCCGCCACCAGATCCGCATCGGCGAGGACCTTGAGGGCACGGGGCGATATGTCGTCGAGGTTGCCGATGGGGGTCGCCACCACGTACAGCACGCCCGGACGCTCGGCCACGTTCGCTCCTGGGAGATAAGGCCCGGTCCCGGCCCCCGGCCGGAACGGGTATCATTGGGCATCCGCGCTCATCCTGCTACGGAATCCCGCATCCATGCAAGGCACGCCGCACCGTTTCCGCCGTTCCCGTCCCGGCCTCGCGCTCCTCTTGCTCCTGCTCGCCGGTTGCGCCGTCAGCCCCTCGAAGCAACCGCCCGCGAGCCGTGAGGCGCAGGCCCAGCAACTGCTGCAGGAAGGCAAATACCCGGACGCGGCGGCACTCTACGAGGGTCTCGCCGCCGGCGCGCCGCCGGCGCAGCAGAGCGAGTTCCTGGTGAGCGCCGCCGAAGCCTGGTCGGACGCGGGCAACCCCCAGCGCAGCTGGACCTTGCTCGGCAAGATCCGCAACGAGAACACCCTCTACCCCGCGCTCCAGGCACGCATCGAGATCCTGAAGGCCGAGCTGGACCTCGCCGGCCATCAGCCCCAGGCGGCCCTCGCCCATCTGCGTTTCCCCCTGGAACCGCTGCCGCCGGAACTGAAAGCCGATACCGCGCTGGTGCGCGGCCGCATCCACGTGGCCTTGAACGATCTGCCCTCGGCGGTGCAGGACTGGAGTGAGCGCGAGACCTACCTCGCAGCGGGCAGCACCGCCGCGGCCGCCAACGAGCAGCTCATCTGGCAGACCCTCGCCGCGAGCCACGGGGCCATCGACCTCGGCAAGCTCCCCGCGGCGCTCTCGCCCACGGCACGCGGCTGGCTGGAACTGGCCGACATCGCCCGCAACAGCTGGCAGCAGCCGGACAAGTTCATAACCGCCATCAAGGGTTGGGAGAGCCGCTACCCGCAGCATCCCGCCATGGCGCAGCTGGTGCCGGGCCTGCTCGCCAAGCAGCAGGCGCTCACCGCCTTCCCGGCGAAGGTGGCGGTGCTCTTGCCGCTGTCGGGCAACCTGAAGGATCCGGCGGATGCGGTGCGCGACGGCCTGCTGGCCGCCTACTTCCAGCTGGCGGACAACGGCTCGGCCCCGGCCTTGAGCTACTACGACTCCGGCACCGACGCGGCCGGCGCCCAGGCCGCTTACCAGCAGGCGGTGGCCAACGGCGCCAACATGGTGATCGGTCCGCTCACGAAGGAAGGGATCGCGGCGCTCGCCAACCTGCCCTCGTTGCCGGTGCCGGTGCTGGCCCTGAACTACCTGGACGCCGGCAAGGCGGGGCCCGCGGGCTTCTACCAGTTCGGCCTGCTGCCCGAGGGCGAGGCGGAACAGGCGGCGGAACGCGCCGTGGCCGAGGGCTACACCCGCGGCATCGCGCTCGTGCCCAGCGACGATTTCGGCAAACGCATGCTCGGCGCCTTCTCGGCCCGCTACGCCGAGCTCGGCGGCACGCTGCTCGCCACCGGCACCTACACGCCCGGCGGCGACACCTACGCCGACGCCATCCAGCAGCTCCTGAACCTGGACGCGAGCGACGACCGGGAGGAGCGCCTCGCCGACACGCTCGGCAAGCGTCTCGAGTTCGACCCGCGCCGGCGCCAGGACGTGCAGTTCATCTTCCTGGCCGGCAGCGCCGAGGACGCGCGCCAGATCCAGCCCCAGATCGCCTACTACCACGCCGACGACGTGCCGGTGTTCTCCACCTCGCGGGTGTACGAGCTCAGCAGCAACGTGGACAACACGCTCCTGAACGGCATCAGCTTCGACGACATGCCCTGGACGCTGCTGGACTCGGGCTCCGTGGCGGAGATCCGCGACGCGGTGCAGAAGGACTGGCCCGCGAACTTCGCGGCCAACAGCCGGCTCTACGCCCTGGGCTTCGACGCCTACCGCCTGCTGCCGCTGCTCTACAACACCCAGACCATCGGCGAGCCGGTGCAGGGCGTGACCGGGCTCTTGAGCCTGGACGCCGGCCGGCGCGTGCACCGCAGCCTCGACTGGGCGAGCTTCGATGAGGGCAGCGCCACCCTGCTGCCGCCCCTGACCCCGCCCGCCCCGCCGGGGGCGGTGGCCGCGGCGACGCCACAGCCCAAGCCGTGAGCCTGGCGCCGCACCTCGCGGCCGGCCGGGAGGCGGAGGAGCTGGCCCTCAGGACCCTCGAGGCCCGGGGGCTCAAGCTCCTGGAGCGCAACTACCGCTGCCCCCAGGGAGAGCTGGACCTGGTGCTGCGCGCGGGCGATAGCCTGGTGGTGGCCGAGGTGCGTTACCGGCGCGAGGCCAGCCGCGGCAGCGCGGCCGAGACGGTGGGCCCGGACAAGCAGCGCAAGCTCGTCCTGGCCGCCCAGCACTTCCTCAGGAGCCACGCCGAGCTGCGCCGCCTGGCGCTGCGCTTCGACGTGGTGGCCGTATCCGGAGAGCCGGGCAGGCTCGCGGTAGAATGGATACAGGATGCCTTCCAGACGTCCTGATCCGTAAGCAGCCCGAATAAGAACGAGGGTGTCATGAAGCCTGAAGAGCGCGTGATCGGCCATTTCAACGACAGCATCGCCGCCAAGCAGGCGGCCCTCAAGGTGCTGGTGCCTTCCATCACCGCGGCCGGCAAGCTCATGGCGGAGGCCCTGAAACAGGACCGCAAGATCATGAGCTGCGGCAACGGCGGCTCGGCGGCGGACTCCCAGCATTTCTCGGCCGAGCTCCTGAACCGCTTCGAGCGGGAGCGCCCGGGCCTCGCGGGCATCGCGCTCACCACCGACACCTCCACGCTCACCTCCATCGCCAACGACTACGAATACAACGACATCTTCGCCAAGCAGGTGCGGGCGCTCGGCCGCGGCGGCGACGTGCTGCTCGCCATCTCGACCAGCGGCAACTCCCCCAACGTGATGCGCGCCATCGACGCCGCCCACGAGAAGGGCGTGCACGTGGTGGCGCTCACGGGCCGCGACGGCGGCAAGATGGCGCCGCAGCTCAAGCCCGGCGACGTCGAGATCCGGGTGCCCGCCAAGGTGACGGCGCGCATCCAGGAGGTGCACCTCGTCGCCCTGCACTGCCTGTGCGACCTCATCGACCTGCATCTCTTCGGCGAGAAGTGAGCCCGTGGCCGGACCCCTGCCGCCGCCGTTCCTGACGCGGCTCGCCGGCATCGTCGGCGCCGAGGACCTCTACACCGACCCCGCGGACCGCTGGCCCTACAGCTACGACAACAGCCGCCGCCAGGCGCAGCCCGATGCCGTGGCCTTCCCCGCCTCCCACGACGAGGTGCGCGAGG
>DASYZF010000080.1:0-3164 GCA_035946515.1 Gammaproteobacteria bacterium
CCCTGCGGGCCAACCTTGCTCGCTGCGATGCTCGGCGCGCGCTACGGGTAGGAAGAATCACGCCCTTCGCCGCGGACTCTTCAATACCCGTGGATGGCGCCGAGCGCGCAGCGCCCGGAGGGAAAAGCCTGCGTAGCAGGACGGGGCGAGGGAACGCCCCGTCCCGGCGACCGGTGCAGGGATGCACCGTTAGCCGGGCCCCGAGGACGTGAGCTGCGAGGGGAAGCCAATAACCATGCCGCTGTCTCCAGCAGCATGGTTATTAAGGCCGCCATCCTCGGGGAGCGTTTCTTTGGCTACTTTCTTGTCGCGACAAGAAAGTAGCCCGCCGCGCGGAGGCGGCGGAACGGATTTGGGCAGGGATGCCAAGCTCCACTTTCTGAATAAACCTGAGATAAGTCCGCTTTCCGCCCACGCCGGATAGCTTCCGATGTCCAAACCCCTCTGGGTACCCGACCCAAATCGCATCTCGCAGGCCAACATCAGCCGCTTCCTCGACTACGTGCGCCGCGAGTGCGACCCCCACGTGGCGAGCCAGCAGGCCCTCTACCAGTGGTCGGTGGAATACCCGGAGAAGTTCTGGCCCCAGGTCTGGGCCTTCTGCGGCATCAAGGCGAGCCAGCACTGGGACGAGGTGCTGGTGGACGGGGACCGGATGCCGGGGGCCCGCTGGTTCCTGGGCAGCCGCCTCAATTTCGCCGAGAACCTGCTGCGCTACCGGGACGACCGCCTGGCCCTGGTGTTCCGCTCCGAGCGCGACGAGCGCGTGGCCCTCACTTACCAGGAACTCTACCGCCAGGTGGCAGGCCTCGCCGACGCCCTGCGCCAGTCCGGCGTGACCGAAGGCGACCGGGTGGCGGGCTTCATGCCCAACCGCCCCGAGGCGGTCATCGGCATGCTGGCCGCCACCAGCCTCGGCGCCGTGTGGTCCTCCTGCTCCCCGGACTTCGGCATCAACGGCGTGCTGGACCGCTTCGGCCAGATCGCGCCCAAGGTGCTCATCACCGCCGACGCCTACCACTACGCCGGCAAGGACATCGACTGCCTGGAACGCATCCGCGGCGTGCTGGAGAAGCTGCCCTCCGTGGAGCGGGTGGTGGTGGTGCCCTACATCAAGGCGGCGCCGGACATCCGCGCCCTACCCAAGGCGGTGCACTGGAAGGACTATCTCACCGCCGCCACGGAGATCGAGTTCGAGCAGCTGCCCTTCGACCACCCGATCTACATCATGTATTCCTCCGGCACCACGGGCGTGCCCAAGTGCATCGTGCACGGCGCCGGCGGTACCCTCATCCAACACCTGAAGGAGCTGGTGCTGCACACGGACCTGAAGCGCGAGGACGTGCTGTTCTACTTCACCACCTGCGGCTGGATGATGTGGAACTGGCTGGTCTCGGGCCTGGCCGTGGGCGCAACGCTGTTGCTCTACGACGGCTCCCCCTTCCACCCGAGCCGCGACTGGCTGTGGCGCATCGCCGACGAGGAAGGCATCAGCATCTTCGGGACCAGCGCCAAGTACTTGTCCGCCGCCGAGAAGTTCGAGGTGCAGCCCCGTGGGCAATACAAGCTCGCGCGCCTCAGGGCCATCACGTCCACGGGTTCGCCGCTCTTGCCGGAGAGCTCCGAGTACGTGTACCGGGACATCAAGGACAGCGTCTGCCTCTCTTCCATCTCCGGCGGCACGGACATCATCTCCTGCTTCGCCCTGGGCAACCCCACGCTCCCGGTCTATCCCGGCGAGCTGCAGTGCCGGGGCCTCGGCATGGCGGTGGAGATCTGGGACGAGGACGGCCATAGCCTGCGCGGCGAGCCGGGCGAGCTCGTGTGCGTGAAGCCCTTCCCTTCCATGCCGGTGTACTTCTGGAACGACGCGGAGGGGAAGAAGTACCACGAGGCCTACTTCGAGCGCTTCGAGAACGTCTGGCGCCACGGCGACTGGGCCGAGCTCACGCCCCGCGACGGGCTCATCATCTACGGCCGCTCCGACGCCACCTTGAACCCCGGCGGCGTGCGCATCGGCACCGCCGAGATCTACCGCCAGGTGGAGAAGCTGCCGGAGATCGTGGAGAGCCTGGCGGTGGGCCAGGACTGGCAGGGGGACGTGCGCGTGGTCCTGTTCGTGCGCCTGCGCGAGGGGGTGAAGCTGGACGATGCCTTGCGCGACCGCATCAAGAAGGCCATCCGCGAGAACACCACGCCGCGCCACGTGCCCGCCAAGATCGTGGCCGTGGCCGACATCCCACGCACCATCAGCGGCAAGATCACCGAGCTCGCGGTGCGCAACGTGATCCACGGCCGGCCGGTGAAGAACACCGACGCCCTGGCGAACCCCCAGGCCCTGGAGCACTACCGCAACTTGCCTGAATTGCAGACCGAGTGAGCGTGCCGTGAACGACGCCCGCGCGCCCGAGAGCCTGCGCCAACGCTATGAAGCGGAGCTGGTCCGCCACGGCTACGAACGGGACCCGGCCCAGGAGAAGGCGGTGGCGGCCCTGGACCAGCTCCAGGCGCGGCTGCTCGCCGCGCCTCGCACCCCCCTATGGCGACGGCTGCTGGGGCAGCCCGCACCGGCGGCGAAAGGCCTCTATCTCTGGGGCGGCGTGGGCCGGGGCAAGACCTGGCTCATGGACTGCTTCTACGACGGCCTGCCCTTCGAGGACAAGCTACGGCTGCACTTCCACCGCTTCATGCACGAGGTGCACGGGGCCCTGAAGCAGCTGCCGGAGGAACAGGACCCCCTGGCGAAGGTGGCGGACCGGTTCTGGGAGCGCGCGCGGGTCATCTGCTTCGACGAGTTCTTCGTCTCAGACATCACCGACGCCATGCTGCTGGGGCGTCTCTTCGAGCACCTCTTCGCCAGGGGCGTGACGCTCGTCGCCACCTCCAACGTGCCGCCGGACGAACTCTACCGGAACGGCCTGCAGCGGGAGCGCTTCCTGCCCGCCATCCGGCTCCTGAAGCAGAACACCCAGGTGCTGAACGTGGACGGCGGTACCGATTACCGCCTGCGACACATGCGCGGTACCGAGCTCTTCTACGTGCCGGCCGGCCCCGAGGCGGACGCGCACCTCGCCGCCGTATTCGAGCGCCTCGCCGGGCACCGCGCCGCGGAGACCGGCCCCCTCCTGGTGAACGACCGGCCCATCGCCACCCGGCGCCACGCG
>DASYZF010000081.1:0-1793 GCA_035946515.1 Gammaproteobacteria bacterium
TGCGCCGGCGCAGTGACATGGTGGATCCGAACGGGAACTGGTGGGAGGGCGTGACGCAGATGACTTTCGCCCCGGCGGGGATGCGCCTTACCACCATACCCTCCTCGTCCACGGGCACAGGTTTCACCAGGGCGCCGGCGGCCGCGAAAGGCACGCGCATCATCGGGTAGCCCGGGTTCTCCACCGCCACCACCGTGTGCCCCGGGGTCACCAGGATCTTAGCCAGGAGGTCATAGGCCTGCTGCGCGCCGGCAGTCACCACCACGTCGTCTTTATCGCAGGCGACGGCGCGGGTGGCCGAGACATGCGCCACGATCGCCCGCCGCAGCCCCTCCCTGCCCTGGGCCTTACTGTAGGAAGGCTTGGACTTCGAGTGCCAGCGCACTGAACGGGCGAGGATCCGCCGCCACACATCGAACGGGAAAGGGTACATGTCGGTGATGCCGAGCCGAAAGTCGAACTCCACCGGTGTCAGCAGGAACTGCGGCGGCACCTGCGGAGGCGCACGCCAGAACGGGTTGATATGCACCTCGGCGGCTCCGTGCTTCAGCGCCGGGCTGCGACACACCGCCGGCACCCGCTCGGAGACGAAGGTGCCGGCACCGCGCTGCATGTGCAGATAGCCGTCATTGGTGAGGTGGTTGAACACCACCACCATGGTGTTGCGTGAAACGCCGAACGCCGCCGCCATCTCGCGCGTGGAAGGCAGGCGGGCGCCGGGTACAAGGCGCCCCGTCTCGATCGCCGCTTTCAATTGATCGCGCAGCGCTTGCCGCAGCCGCCTGGAGCCGCGGGGTGGCAGATCAAGGGAGAGATTGAACAAAGCACCCATGGGGACGAGGGCTCCAGGCAGGCACGAACCATGACAATTATGTCGTAACTCGGCCTCCTGGGGCTTGCAGGCAAATCCAAGCTGGACCCCCAGTTTTTCGAGGTATTGGCCCCCGTTGGCCGATAGAGCGCCTGCGTTTACAGTACTGCGGCCTGCCTCTCATCGAGGCCGGTGTGGACGCGCGGCATCGAGCAGCGGTATCAAGGAGAGATGGCTATGAGAAAGTTGATCGTGTTCATGCACATGTCACTCGACGGCTATGTCTCCGCCGCAGACAAGGGTGCAGACTGGGGTTCGGCTGACAGCAGCTCGGATATCTTCGCATCTGCCGTGCCCAAGCTCATCAAAGACGCGGACACGCTGCTGCTGGGGCGAGTCTTGTCGGACGAGCTATTGGGGTATTGGCTGAACGCCGAGGCGAACAGTCCCGGCTTGTCGAAGGGCGAACTGGCCTATGCACGCTGGGCGACGGGCGCCAAGAAAGTCATCTTATCCAAGCACGACGAGAAGCCAAAGTGGCCGAACACAGAAATGTATTTTGTCAAAGATGATCCCACCATGGTGAAAGCTATCGCCGGGGTGAAGAAAGCGCCCGGCAAGAACATCATCGTCCACGGCGGCGTGAGGACGGTCCGGGATCTGGCGCGGCTTGGCCTCGTGGACGAATATCAGCTGGTGATCCACCCGGTCATCCTGGGCAGCGGCATGTCTATCTTCACCGGTGTAAAGAACATCGTCCCGCTCAAACTCAAGGACGTGGAATCCCTGAAAGGCGGAGCCCTGGTCGCCACCTATGAGCCCTCCGATACCGCACAGTGATCCCATGACCCTCCGCGAATGATCGTCCAATCAACCCACAGCAACGGGAGCGAACCATGACAACAGAATCGAACCAGGCTGGATGGAAGACCGCGGCGATCCTCGCGGGGCGCCTGATCTTCGCCGCCGTCTTCATCATGGC
>DASYZF010000082.1:0-1995 GCA_035946515.1 Gammaproteobacteria bacterium
ATGCTGCTGGTGGGAATCGACGAGGAGCTGCAGCTGCGCGGTTATCCGCTCGCGGCGCTCACCCGCGGCATCGGCTTCTGGCCCGCCGCGGTGATCCTCTCCATCCTGTTCGGCGCCGACCACCTCTCCAAGCCCATGGAGAACGTGCCGGACATCCTCAACATCGTGCTGTTCGGCCTGTTCTGCTGCTACACGGTGCGCCGCACCGGCAGCCTGTGGCTCGCCATCGGCTTCCACGCCGCCTTCGACTTCTTCGCCCTCTCCTTCTACGGCTCCCCGAACACCGGCGCCGACGGCCGGCCCCTGGAGCACCATCTGCTGGACACGCACATCGCCGGGCCTGTCTGGCTCACGGGCGGTCCCCAGGGGCTGGAAGCCAGCTGGCTGGTGCCGCCCCTGCTCGTCGCATCCTTCCTGCTGATCCACCGCCTCTATCCCGAGGACCGCTATCCCCACGACTGAGTATCCGTTAGTCTTCAACGGGAATAACTTTCCGGTCACGGGGTCCTGATACATCATGGAAGCGCGTTCCCAAGGCAAACCGACGGTCCTGCCCCGCAAGCTCGGCCCCTGGACGGGCATCGCCGTGGTGGTGGGCGTCATCATCGGCAGCGCCATCTACCAGGTGCCCTCCTCCATCGCCGCCGAGACCGGCAGCCTCATGGGCGTGACCCTGGTGTGGGTGGTGGGCGGGCTCATCTCGCTCTTCGGCGCACTCTCGGTGGCGGAACTCGCCACCATGTACCCCGAGGCCGGCGGCCCCTACGCCTACCTGCGCGAGGCCTTCGGCCGGCCGCTGGCCTTCCTGTTCGGCTGGATGTGGCTGCTCACCACGCCCTTCTCCTGGGCCGCCCAGGCGCTGGCCTTCGCCTACTACCTGGGCACCCTGGTGCCCCTCGGCACCGCCGGCACCCACGCCGTGGCGGCGGTGCTCATCACCGTCATCAGCGCCCTCCAGTACCGCTCGGTGAGCATCGGCGCCCTGGTGCAGAACGTCTCCACCGGCACCAAGCTCGTGATGCTCATGGGCCTCGCCCTGGCGCTGTTCCTGCTGGCGCCCCAGCCCGCCGCCAACCTGGCGAGTGCGGCCCAGGGCAGCCTCAAGTGGGGCGGCTTGGGGCTCGCGCTCGTGGCCTCGCTCTGGGCCTACGACGGCTGGGCGAACCTCACGCCCCTCGCCGGCGAGATGCGCGAACCGCAGCGCAACCTGCCCCGGGCCTTCATCGGCGGCACCCTGGTGACGCTCGCGGTCTACCTCATCATGAACGCCGCCTTCCTCATGGCCCTGCCCTTCGGCGTGCTCTCGGGCTCCAAGGCGGTGGCGGCGGACGCGGTGACCGCGGTGCTGGGACACGGCGGCACGGTGGTGGTGGCGCTGCTGGTGATGGTCTCCACCTTCGGGTCGCTCAACGGCAGCACCATGTCCGACCCGCGGGTGTTCTACGCCATGGCGGAGGACGGCCTGTTCTTCAGGTCCGTGGGCAAGATCCACCCGCGCTTCGAGACGCCCCACGTGGCCATCCTCTTCAGCTGGGTGTTGGCAGTGATCTACGTGTTGTTGCGGGATTACCTGCAGCTCGCCGCCGCCTACGTGCTCGGCATCTGGCCCTTCCTGGCGCTCTCGGTCATCGGCCTGTTCATCCTGCGCCGCCGCAAGCCGGACCTGGCGCGGCCCTACCAGACCTTCGGTTATCCGCTGATCCCGGCGCTGTTCGTGCTCGGTACCTTCCTGGTCATCGGCGGGTCCCTGTACGCCGATCCCTGGTCCACCTGCATCAGCCTCGGCGTCACCCTGGCGGGACTGCCCATCTACTACCTTTGGATCCGCTGGGTGCGCAGTCACGCCCAGGCCTGAACGAAAACCGCTGCCGGGCCCAGGAACGGGCCCGGCAGCCGTTTTCATTCAAGCCTGGGTGTGACTGCGCACCCAGGGGATCCAAAGGTAGAAGATTGGCAGTCCCGCCAGGGTCACGCCGAGGCTGATGCAGGTGGACC
>DASYZF010000083.1:0-2115 GCA_035946515.1 Gammaproteobacteria bacterium
CACGGGTTCGGGCAAGACCACCACGCTCTACTCGACGCTGAAGCAGCTGGCCAAGCCCGAGGTGAACGTCTGCACGGTGGAGGATCCCATCGAGCTCGTGGAGCCGGCCTTCAACCAGATGCAGGTGCAGGCCAACATCGACCTCACTTTCGCTTCCGGCGTGCGCACGTTGCTGCGCCAGGACCCGGACATCATCATGGTGGGTGAGATCCGCGACGCCGAGACCGCCGAGATGGCGGTGCAGGCGGCGCTCACCGGCCACCTGGTGCTCTCGACCCTGCACACCAACGACGCGCCGGCTTCTGTGAGCCGGCTCCTGGACCTGGATCTGCAGCCCTTCCTGCTGCAATCCACGCTGCTCGGCGTCATCGCCCAGCGCCTGGTGCGGACCCTCTGCCCGCACTGCAAGAAACAAGGGGAATTGAGCGACGAGGAATGGGACTCCCTGGTGGCTCCTTGGAAGGCCCAGAAGCCGCGCCAGGTCTACCACGCGGTGGGCTGCCTCGAATGCCGCAACACCGGTTACCGCGGTCGCGTCGGCATCTACGAGATGCTGACCTTCACCCCCAAGCTCAAGGGCCTCATCACCGAGCGCTTCGACATGGACGCGCTGCGCGAAGCAGCGATCCGCGACGGCATGAAGCCGCTGCGCCTGCGCGGCGCCCAGAAGGTGGCGGAAGGCGTGACCACCGTCGAAGAAGTCATGCGGGTGGTGCCGCCGCCCGTGGGGCGCTACTAGGGTCCCGGCCGTGCGGCGTGTGCTGGTCGGCGGCCTCTGGTTCCTGGTCTTGGCCTTCGCCTTGCTGCTCCTGGTGCAACTCGGCATCGCGCTCTACGTGGTGGCCAGCGCCGCGTCCCATACAGACCAGCAGGCCATGACCCAGGCCGCCAACGACTTCGCCCTGTCCCACCTCGGCCTCATCCGTGGCCTGGACTTGGCCGCGCTCCTGGCGGCGGCGCTCATGGCCGGGTTCGGGGCGCACCGGGGCGTGTTGCCCGGCACCCGCCGCTCCAGCTGAAGACCGCTTCCAAATAGAGTGCCGGCCCCGTCAGCGCGGGAAGCGCGGTTCGGTGCTAGTGTGCGCGGCATGAAGATGCGCCGCCTCCTCACGGACCTCCACCCATGAGCCCCGCCGATTGGCGGGCGGACCTCGCGCCCGGCCTCGCGGCCCTCAAGGTCACCCTCCCCGCTGAAAGCGAGGCGCGGCTGCTCGAGTTCGTGGAACTCCTCACGCGCTGGAACCAGGCCTATAACCTCACGGCAGTGCGGGACCCGGCGGAGATGGTGGTGAAGCACCTGCTGGACAGCCTGGCGGTGCTGCCCTATGTGACCCGCGGCCCGGTGCAGGACGTGGGTACCGGGGCGGGTTTGCCGGGCATCCCGCTTGCCATCGCCTTACCGGACACCCGCTTCACCCTGCTGGACAGCAACGGCAAGAAGACCCGTTTCATGGTCCAGGCCGCGGCCAGCCTCAAGCTCCGCAACGTGGAAGTGGTGCAGGCCCGGGCCGAGGGCTACCGCCCGGTGGAACCGTTTGCTACCGTGTTAAGCCGCGCCTTCACCTCCCTGGGGGATTTCCTCAAGCTCGCGGGCCACGGCTGCACGGCCGGCGGCAGGCTCCTGGCCATGAAGGGCGCTTACCCGGAAGACGAGCTCAAGGGCCTGCCCCCGGGGTTCCGCGTCCTCGGTGTCCATCCCTTGCAGGTGCCGGGCCTCGATGCCGAACGCTGTCTAGTAGAGATCGAGAAGCTATGAGCAGAGTTTTGGCGGTCACGAACCAGAAGGGCGGGGTGGGCAAGACCACCACGGCCATCAACCTGGCTGCGTCCCTAGCCGCCACCAAGCGCAGCGTGCTGCTGGTGGACATGGACCCTCAGGGCAACGCCACCATGGGCAGCGGCGTCAACAAGCATGAGATCAAGGCCGGCTCCTGCGAGGTGTTGATGGGCGAGGCCAAGGCCTCGGAAGCGATCCTCAAGGTCGAGTCCGCGGGCTTCGACCTGCTCCCGGGCAACGGCGACCTCACCGCCGCCGAAGTGAGCCTGCTCACCACCGACAAGCGCGAAGGACGCCTCAGGGATGCGCTGCTGGAAGTGCGCGGCGACTACGATTAC
>DASYZF010000084.1:0-1826 GCA_035946515.1 Gammaproteobacteria bacterium
CGCCTGTTCCACCGAGCCCGTGCTCACCGCCGCGGTGCCCGGCGATCCGCCCGAGGTCATCCAGGCGCGGCGCACCTTGAACGAGAAACTCAACCTCACGCCCTTAGTGAAGGACGTGGTGTTCGAGGTGAACCCCGGCGATGCCCGCGACATCGCCTATACCGACCCCCGCGACGGCGGGAAGTACTACGTCAGCCTGTTCACGCTCATCCCCAGTTCCATCAGCGTCGATTTCTCGCCCGGCTCCGTCAACGTCGAGAGCGCCTGGAAGGTGAGCTATACCGATTACGTGAAGATGACGCCGTACTTCTGGCTGTCCTCCAGCTGGTCCCAGACCGACGCCCAGGCGGTCGCCGAGGCACTGCGGATCTTGAGCCTCGATGCGCGGCAGGATCTGGTGAAGACCAACGACGCGGATTTCCAGAAGTTCACGCAGACCTGCGCGGCCCCGATCGCCCAGAAGACCTGGCCGCCCATGCCCGAGGAGGCCCGCGAGCACGAGGTGCTGGCGGAGAATGCCACTCGCGAGAGCGACTTCGACAAGGCGCTCGATGAGTACACCGCCGCCCTCCAGGCCTACCCGTGCTGGCCCGAGGGCTGGCGCCAGCGCGCCCTGATACAAGGCCAGGAGCATTACTACCTGGGGGCCTACAACAGCCTGCGGCACTATCTGGACCTCGTCCCCGACGCGCCGGATACCAATGGCCTGCGTGACCAGCTCATCATCTGGCGCGACAAGGCCGGCATATGAGGAATGCCGTCGCTGCGGATCGTGATTAGGGGATAGACCTCAAGGTCCCTCGGTCATGGACAAGCTGATGGAAGCCCTGGCGGTGCTGCTCCTGACGGGTCTGTTGTTCTCGGCGGCCGTCGTCTTGTTCGTGAGAGCGCGGGGCGCAGCCACGACCCTGCAGTTGGCGGGTTCGGGATGCCTGGTCTTGGTCGCCGTCTTCCACATCTTCGAAGCCTTGGGCGCGCTGCCGCGGATGGGTTGGGGGCAGGAGGGCAGCATCGGCCACTACCTCGATGTCAGCTGCGCCGTCCTCGGGCTTTTTCTCTTTTCCATCGGCTATCTGCTCGGCGCCGTAAGCAGCCGCTAAGCAGTCAGGAAATGTAATAGAGCGTTCAGCTACATAAGCCCTGCGGCATCGTGAGCGGCAGCCTATCCCTGGCCCCCAGGGGTAAGATGTCCCCATGAAACCCATCCGCATCGCATCGATCGTCATCCTGTGCATCGCTTGCATGGGAGCGGCGGCCGAGGCGCCCACCGAGATGCAGGAAGCGGGCGCCGTCGGCCAGAAAGGGAAGCCGGTCAGCCTCTACGGCGATCCCGGGAATACCTTCCGCTTCACCCTGGGGAATACGGAGCTGTCGGTCAGCGACAACGGCGGCGGCGTGCAGACCGACGCGGCCGGCAGATCCAGGAAGCTGAAGCTCCCGGTCCCGTCCGGCATGTGGGTCGGGGGCCCCGTGTATTTCGCCCCGTACCAGCGGGACTTCCTGATCCAGTACGGCCTCAGCAGCGGCGAAGAGAGTTCGGCGAAGCTGGTGCGCCTGGATGGCCTGTCCCTGGCCGTGAAGTGGGTGGTGGGCGGCGTGCCCTTCAACATGACGCCCGGCCTCATCCAGGGCGGCTTCTTCTACGTCACCGGCTTCGGATTCGTCGGCGCCATCGACCTCGACAGCGGGCGCTATGCCTGGTGCGTGCGTGACCTCTATAAGGGCGAGAACATCTTCGCCGCCTTCCAGGAAC
This sequence comes from Gammaproteobacteria bacterium, assembly GCA_035946515.1. GTDB lineage: Bacteria > Pseudomonadota > Gammaproteobacteria > Natronospirales > REEB76 > DASUBN01. Next base: position 1,754 of record DASYZF010000084.1, read on the forward strand.
CCACGATCGAGGGCGATACCCTCACTGCCCGGGACAAGCTCGTCGCGGCCGAGGACGGCACGCCCTATTTCAT
>DASYZF010000085.1:0-3496 GCA_035946515.1 Gammaproteobacteria bacterium
CATCGCGCAGGATCGCGCGATGAACCGACGAACCACCGACCAAATCAATCAGGGAATAATGCTGAGGTCGGCTTGAGAGAACTAGTCTATTTGGCTTGAATAAACTTTTTATATGGTGGCTACGGGTGGGCTCGAACCACCGACCTCAGCATTATGAGTGCCGCGCTCTAACCAGCTGAGCTACGTAGCCGTCGTGACAGTATGCGAGGGCCGCAAATTCTCGGTTTTTCAGCCCCTTAAGTCAAGGAAACGCTTAGACATTGAACCTGAAATGCATGACGTCGCCTTCCCGGACGATGTATTCCTTGCCTTCCAGCCGCCACTTCCCGGCCTCCTTGGCCCCCGCCTCACCCTTGTAGGCGATGAAGTCGTCGTAGGAGACCACCTCGGCGCGGATGAAGCCCTTCTCGAAATCCGTGTGGATCACGCCCGCCGCCTGGGGCGCGGTGTTGCCCTTGTGGATGGTCCAGGCACGCACTTCCTTCTCGCCGGCGGTGAAATAGGTCTCGAGACCCAGGAGTTTGTAGCCCGCCCGGATCACGCGGTTCAGGCCCGGCTCCGTCAGGCCCATGTCCTTGAGGAAATCCGTCTTGTCGGCGTCGTCCAGCTGGGCGATCTCCGCTTCCATGGCGGCGCACACCGCCACCACCTCGCTGCCGTCGCTCGCCGCCAGCGAGCGCACCCGGTCCAGCAGCGGATTGTTCTCGAAGCCGTGTTCATCGACGTTGGCCACGTACATGGTGGGCTTCAGGGTGAGCAGGTTGTATTCCTTCACCATGGCCCGCTCCTCGGGGCTGAGCTTCAGTGCCCGCGCCGGCTTCGCCTCGTTGAGCTGGGCCTTGAGCGCCTCCAGCACCTTCTGGCGGGCGATGGCATCCTTGTCGCCGGACTTGGCGATCTTGGCGTTGCGCTCCACTCCGCGGCTCACTGCCTCGAGGTCGGCGAGCGCGAGCTCGGTGTTGATCACTTCCACGTCGGACAAGGGGTCTACCTTGCCCGAGACGTGGATCACATCGGTGTTCTCGAAGCAGCGCACCACGTGGGCGATGGCGTCGGTCTCGCGGATATGTGACAGGAACTGGTTCCCCAGGCCCTCGCCCTTCGAGGCACCGGCCACTAGGCCCGCGATGTCCACGAACTCCACCGCCGCCGGGATGAGCTTCTGGGGGTGCACGATGCCCGCCAGGGCGTCGAGCCTAGCGTCCGGCACCGCCACCACGCCCACGTTCGGATCGATGGTGCAGAACGGATAGTTCTCAGCGGCGATGCCCGCCTTGGTCAAGGCGTTGAAGAGGGTGGACTTGCCGACGTTCGGCAGGCCGACGATGCCGCATTTGATGCCCATGATGTCCCTAGCTTTGGTTCGTTGATGGCTTAAGCGTCCTCAAGACGCATCGCCTTCCTTGGGCCTGCGGTTGCGCGGCACCACGCCGCGGCTGTGCAGGGCCTGCATGGCCTTCTCGTCGCGCCCCTCCAGGAGGTCCGGCAGGGCGGCCGCCGCTGCGCCGACGCTCTCCATGATGGCGCTCTCCTCCGCCGCGCTCGCCCGCTCCAGCACGTAGTCGATCACGTCGCGGGAGCCTTCGGGATGCGCGATGCCGAAGCGCAGCCGCGCGTAGTCCTCGCCCATGTGGGCGGTCACGTCCTTCAGGCCGTTATGCCCGCCGGCGCCCCCGCCGCGCTTGAAACGCACGGTGCCGTAGGGCAGGTCCAGGTCGTCGTGGGCCACCAGGATGGCTTCGGTGGGCACCTTGAGGTAGGCCGCGAGCGCCTTAACCGACTGCCCGCTGCGGTTCATGAAGGTGGTGGGCTTGAGCAGCCGCAGGTCGTGGCCGCCGACGTTGATCCGGCACACCTCGCCGCTGAACTTGCGTTCCGCGCCGAAGCTGCCGCCGTGGGCGCGGGCGAGCGCATCCACGAACCACCAGCCCACGTTGTGCCGGGTCATAACGTAATCGGCCCCGGGATTGCCGAGGCCGACTACGAGCTGTATCGCTGCAGCCATGAGCTGGAATAAAGATGCGGGCGGCGCTCGCGCGCCGCCGCACGCTTACTTCTTGCCCTTGTCCGCCGCCGGAGCCTTGCCGCCGGCCGCAGGCGCCGGAGCACCCTTGCCACCGGCAGGAGCCGCCTTGGCGTCCGCCGCAGGAGCCGCACCGGCCGCAGGAGCCGCCGCGCCTTCGGCAGGGGCCGCTGCGCCCTCGGCAGGAGCCGCTTCGGCCGCCGGCTCTTCCTCCACCTCGATGCGCGGATGATGCACGGACACCACCGGCAGGTCGTGCTCCTCGCCGTAGGCGAGCTGCACGATGCGCACCCCTTCGGGGAGCTTGAGGTCGGAGAGATGCAGCGCGTGGTTGAGCTCGAGGCTGAGCACGTCCACTTCGATGAACTCCGGCAGGAAGCGCGGCAAGCACGCGATCTCCACCTCGATCATGTTGTGGGACACGACGCCGCCCTGCTGCTTCACGCCCACCGCTTCCTTCTCGTTCTTGAAGTGCAGCGGCACGTGCACGCGGATCTCGATATGGTCCTTCACGCGCAGGAAGTCCAGGTGCATCACGACCGGCTTCGCGGGGTGCCGTTGCAGGTCCTTGATGATCGCCTGATGCTCTTCGCTGCCGACCTTGATCTTGAGGATGTGCGAATAGAACGCCTCATGGGAGAGGTTGTTCTGCACCTCGTTGTGATCGAAGGACAGTTGCACCGGACCTTCCCCGGCGCCGTACAGGATGCCAGGCACCTTGCCCAGGCGACGCAGGCGGCGGCTCGCACCTTTCCCCTTGTCGCTCCTGAGCTCGGCGCTCAAATTGAAACTGATAGCCATTTTCGACACTCCATCACTGTTGCAAAACCGGCCCCGCGACCTGGGCCGGACTCAAAAGCCGCGTCGGCAAGCCGCCGCGGCGGAAACTCAATCCACGTATAGCGAGGAGACGGACTCCTCGTCGCTCACCCGGCGCATGCTCTCCGCGAGCAGCTCCGCGATGCTGAGCTGGCGGATGCGCTTGCAGGTCTCGGCACCCCCGCGCAGCGGGATGGTGTCGGTCACCACCAACTCGTCCAACACCGAGCCCTCGATGTTGGCCACCGCCTTGCCCGACAGCACCGGATGGGTGATGTAGGCCATCACCTTCGCGGCGCCCTGTTCCTTCAGGGCCTTGGCGGCGATGCACAGCGTCCCCGCCGTGTCCACCAGGTCGTCGACGATCACGCAGGTCTTCCCCGCCACCTCGCCGATGATGTTCATCACCTGGGCCTCGTTGGGCCGCGGCCGGCGCTTGTCGATGATCGCCAGGTCCGCGTCGTCCAGGCGCTTGGCCAGCGCCCGGGCGCGCACCACGCCGCCCACATCCGGCGACACCACGATCAGGTCGTCGAACTTCTGCTTCCACACGTCGCCGAGCAGCACCGGCGAGGCATATACGTTGTCCACGGGGATGTCGAAGAACCCCTGGATCTGGTCCGCGTGCAGGTCCACCGTCAGCACCCGGTTCAC
>DASYZF010000086.1:0-1729 GCA_035946515.1 Gammaproteobacteria bacterium
ACCCAGGGACTCACCCGCCGCTTCGGCAGCTTCACCGCCGTGGCCGGGGTGGACCTCGCCATCCCCCGCGGCAAGGTCTACGGCTTCTTAGGCCCCAACGGCGCCGGCAAGTCCACCACCATCCGCATGCTCTGCGGCCTCTTGGAACCGAGCGCGGGCGAAGCCGAGGTGCTGGGCCACCGCATGCCCCGGGACGCGGAGGCCCTGCGCCGCAAGCTCGGCTATATGACCCAGAACTTCTCCCTCTACGCCGATCTCACGGTGAAGGAGAACCTGGAGTTCATGGCGGAGATCTTCACCCTGCCCCGGGCGTCACGCGAGGCGCGCATCGCCGCGGCCATGGAGCGTTATTTCCTCGGCGACCTGGCGGCGCGGCGCGCCGGCAGCATGAGCGGCGGGCAGAAGCAGCGCCTGGCGCTCGCCGCCGCCACCCTGCACGGGCCGGAACTCCTGTTCCTGGACGAGCCCACGAGCGCGGTGGACCCCCAGAGCCGCCGGGATTTCTGGGACCGGCTCTTCGAGCTCGCGGCGGCCGGTACCACCATCCTGGTCTCCACCCACCTCATGGACGAGGCGGAGCGTTGCCACGGCCTCGCCATCATCAGCCGCGGCAAGCTGGTGGCCGAGGGCACGCCCCAGGCGCTGATGGGGGGCATCGACGCCCTGATCCTGGAGATCGAGGCGCCGGATCCCCAGCGCGCCTCCCAGGCGCTGCGCGGCGAGCCCTGCGTGAAGAGCGTGACCCAGCTCGGCACGCGCCTGCACGCGCTCTTGAAGCGCGACACCCCGGAGCCGGTGCAGAAGATCGCGGAGCTGCTGCGCCGCGCCGGCATCGAAGCCCAGGTGCAGCAGACGCCGGCCAACCTCGAGGACGTGTTCGTGGCCGCCACCTCCTTCGAGGGTGACGAGCGGGTGGCACCCCGTGCTTGACGCCCTGCGCCGCATCGGAGCCATCTCCGGCAAGGAAGTGCGGCAACTGCTGCGCGACAAGCTCACCTTCGGCATGATCGTGGGACTGCCGCTGCTGCAGATCGTGCTCTTCGGCTACGCCATCAACACCGACGTGCGGCACCTCAGGGCCGGCGTGGCGGACCAGTCCCATACCCAGCTCTCCCGCATGCTGGTGGCCCAGGCCCAGGCGAGCCAGGTGGTGGACGTGACCGACGAGGTGGCGACCGCCGCCGACCTCAAGCGGCTGCTGGACGAGGGCCGCATCTCCGTCGGCATCTACCTGCCGCCGGACTTCGAGCGCCGTGCGGCCACGGGCGCCCAACCCGCCGCCCAGCTCATGGTGGACGGCTCGGACCCGACGCTGCTCGCCGTGGCCCAGGGCCTGGCGGCCATGCCGCTGCAGAGCCGCGACCTCACCACGGCCGCACCCACACCGCTCTTCGAGATCCGGAACTACTACAACCCGGAGCGCCGCTCCGCCGTGGACATCGTGCCGGCGCTCATCGGCGTGATCCTGACCCTCACCATGGTGCTGTTCACGGCCGTCGCCATCGTTCGGGAACGGGAGCGCGGCAACCTGGAGCTGCTCATCACCACGCCGGTGCGGCCGCTGGAGCTCATGGCCGGCAAGATCTGGCCCTACATCCTCATCGGCCTCATCCAGGTGACCATCGTGCTCGTGGCGGGCAAGCTGCTCTTCGCCGTGCCCATCCGCGGCAGCCTCCTGGACCTCTATCTGGCTTCGCTGCTGTTCATCGCCGCGAGCCTGGGGCTCGGG
>DASYZF010000087.1:0-3440 GCA_035946515.1 Gammaproteobacteria bacterium
CATCTCGCTGGCCGGCCAGGTGAAGGCGCCGACCCTGATCCTGGGCGACGCGGGCGACAACAACGTGCCCATCATCAACAGCTATGAGATGTACCACGCGCTGCAGGACCACGGCGTGACCGTGGACTTCTACGTGTATCCGGCCGACACCCATTTCCCGGGCGACATCGTGCACGGCACCGACGTCTACACCCGCTGGGTCGGCTGGGTGAGCAAGTACTTGCAGTGAGATCTAAGTAAGGAGTCCGCTGACAAAGGGGCGAGCTGCGAGGCTCGCCCCTTTTTCTGCGACCCGCTGGCCCTATCCCGTCATCCCGGCGAAAGCCGGGATCCAGTTCCAGAATGAGGTCTTCACGGCCTCAGCTCTTCCGCTCGGCCCCGATGTCTTTCGCGCAGAACGCCACGATGAGCCCGAAGACCATCATGGCCAGCATGTTCTTCACGAAGTCCGCGTCGAAGGCGAAGTCCTTGATGAACACCGCGAGGCTGAACTCCTCCCGGAACGGCGCCGCCGAGAGCGGCAGCACCAGGTACACCATCACGAAGTAGATGACGACGCCGGCGAGGATCCCGGTCGGGATCCAGCGCCGGCGCAGGGCCGGCAGCCTCGCGGTGGCGAGCACATAGATCGCGGCGATGAGCATGGCCATGCCCCACTGCAGCAGCAGGCCCAGGAGCGCGGCCGGCAGGCCGCCGTGGAAGGCGTCGCGCCCCAGGAGGCCGCTGGCGATGGCGCGCAGGGTCTTGAGCGGGCTGAGCATGCCGATGAGCGAGGCGGCGCCCACGTCCACGCTGCCGGCCACGAGCCCGGCGAGGACGACGGCGGCCAGGACGGGGTGTCTGTCCTTGAACATGCCGCGTGCTCCTCTTTAGGCCTTCGCCTTGCCGATGTCCTTGGCGAAGAAGCCGATGATGAGCCCGAAGAGGATCATGGCGATGAGGTTCTCCACGAACTTGTCCGGCTTGAAGGCGTTCTCGAAGCCCTCGAGGCTGAACTTCGGCTTGAAGGGCGCGGCGGAGAGCGGCACCACCACGTAGTTCATCACGAAGAAGATGATCACGCCCGAGACCGTGCCGCTGAACAGCCAGCGCCGGCGCAGTTCCGGCAGCCGCGACATCACGCCCACGTAGATGGCGGCGATGATGAGCGCCATGGCCCATTGGAGCAGCACGCCGGCGATGGCCGTGGGCAGGCCGCCCTTGAAGGAGTCCGCCCCCAGGAGCCCGCTGGCGATGGCATGCATGATCACCACCGGGCTGTAGCCGTTGATGACCGCGGCGGAACCGATGTCGATGCTGCCGCCGATGAGGCCGCCGCAGAGGATGGCGTAGAGCGCGGTGTGTTTCTGGATCTTCATGGGGACTCCTGGGGGTGCGTGGCGGCGGCTAGGCCGTACAGGCGGGCATGGGCAAGCCCGCCTTGGCGGCTTCGAGCCAGGGTTTGAGGGAGAGGCTCCAGACGTTGGCGTTGCCGTTGTTCCAGCCGTCCATGTCCCTCACCGCCTGCTCGGCCTCGGCGCGGCTGTGGGGCAGGGGCACGGCCAGGGCCCGGTCGGTGGCGAAATAGAGGGTGCTCTGGTCGGGGCCGACGACCGCGTCGTCGTCGAAGCTGTAGCTGCCCTGGTCGTCGCCCGGGTAGCAGAGAGGGATCACCGGCCCCCAGCCCGCGCCCTTCGCGAATACGATGTAGAGATGCTCGTGGTCATCCTGGCGGGGGCCGCGGCCGGCGCTGCTGAACACGAGGTAGGAGCCGTCGGCGGAGACGGCCGGGTCCACGTCGAGGGTCCGGCCGTCGCTGAAGGGGAGTGGCTCGGCTTGCGCGTACTTTCCGTCCCGGTAGCGGGAGCGGTAGAGGCGGAAGTTCTTGTCGGCGTCACCCTTGGAGATGAAGTACACCGTGCCGTCGGCGGCCACGCTCGGTTTCCATATATGGGTGCTGATGTTCACCGTGTCCGGCAGCCGCTCGGGCGCGCTCCAGCCCGCGCCCTCGCGGGTGGACTTCCAGATGGCGGAGACCGTGAGGCCCTGGTGCTTGGCCTTGAGTTCGGCGGCGAGGGCGGGCGTCGCCGGGCGCTGGGATTCGAACACGATGTAGGAGCCATCCGGTGCTAGCGTGGGCGAGCTGTCGGGATAGTCGCCGGAGAAGGGCGCTATCGTCGGGGCCGACCAGCCGGCACCGGCGGCATGGGATTCCAGGATGAAGCCCCAGGTGGGTCCGCTGCGGGTGAAGTAGAGGGTCTTGCCGTCGGGGGTGAAGGTGGGCGTCCAGTCGTTGCTGGGGCCCGAGATGGAGCCGGGGGCGAAGAGCGTGGCGGCTTCCGGCGGCGGTGGTTCCGCGAGGGCAGCCGTGGCGGCGGCGCCCAGGAACAGGGCACAGGCGATCTTCTTATGAGCGGAACCGGTCATCATTCGCTCCCGAGCTGCATGGATGGATGGGGGAGAGGGACCGCCCCCGCGCCGCCTAGTTCCATGCGCGTCACCAGACTGTAGTCCTCGCCGCGGTCGCGGCGCGGAAGCGGGGCGAAAAATCAGAAATGAATCAGTTGCGTGCGCGCGTAACAAGTCAGGTCCGGCGCGGGTCTTGGACTCATTGGCCTTTCGGGGTCCGACTGGCTAATCTAGCCATGGATGGCGCGTTTGAACCGCCGGATGAGGGGATGAGGACGTGATGGGGACGATCGCGAGAGACATGCTCCTGATGCTGTGCATGGGTGCCGTGGCCCGCGACGACCGGGCCGCCCGCGTGGAGTTCACCTTGGGTGACGGCAGCTGGCACCACTGGAACCGCGTCCTGCTCGATCCCGCCTGGCAGCTCTGACGTCCGCTAGTGGATGGCGGCGAGCTGCTGCTGCAGTTCGTCGGGGCTCAGGAACGCGAGCGGCAGGCCGAGCAAGAGGTCGATGCGCTTCTCGAGGGCGGTGAAGGTGGCGGCGAAGGCCGCCAGCCGCTCGGCTTCCGTGCCTTGCGCCGCCGCCGGGTCCGGCAGGCCCCAATGCACCTTCACCGGCGCCCCCGGCCAGAGGGGGCAGGCCTCCCCCGCCACCTGATCGCAGACCGTGATCACCACGTCCATGTGCGGCGCCCCGTCGCCGGCGTAGCGCTCCCAGCTCTTGCTGGCGAGCCCGGTGGTGGGCAGGCCGCAGGTCTCGAGCACCGCGAGGGCCAGGGGATGCACCGTGCCCTTGGGGTGGCTGCCGGCGCTGTAGGCCCGGAACCTCCCCTCCCCCTTAACGTTGAGGATGGCCTCCGCCAGGATGCTGCGGGCGGAGTTGCCGGTGCACAGGAAGAGCACGTTCATGGCCCCTGAAGTATGGCCCAGGGGCGACCTACCCGGCGTCCGTAACCGCCATCCACCCGGCATGGGCGGCGTTAGAATCTCGCTCCATCCGGCAACTTGTCCCCGTCCCGATGGTCTCTAGGAGGGTCTGAAAATCCCTTCC
>DASYZF010000088.1:0-2962 GCA_035946515.1 Gammaproteobacteria bacterium
CCGCGCCTGGAGCTGGGTCTACATGGATTGGAAAGTGCTCGTGTACCCGGCGCCTGCCGAGCATGCGCCGGAGATGCCGGAGCCTTTAGGCGGTCGCGGTCTCGGCCGGCCCAACGACCAGGGTGAGGACGATTTCAGCGGCCTCCGGGCCTATCAGCCCGGAGATTCGCCGCGGCGCATCGCCTGGAAGGCCTCGGCCCGGGAGCAGGAACTCCTCACCAAGCGTTTCTCCGGCACCGGCGAGGAAGCCCGCTGGTTCGACTGGGCCGAGCTGCCGGCCCTGGGCGAGGAAGCGCGGCTCTCGGTGCTCTGCCGCTGGGTGCTCGAAGCCCACGCAGAAGACTTGGCTTACGGCCTCAGGCTACCGGGCATCCAGATCCCCCCCGCCGCGGGAGAAGACCAGCGGGACCGCTGCCTCAAGGCCTTGGCCCTGCACGGTCTCGAAAAAACAGCATGAACGCCGAGTCGCTGCCGCTGGATTACGAGCGATACATGGACCGCCAGCGCCTGGGCTGGTCGCTGCTGGCGCTCGGCGCCATGGCGGCGCCCCACGTGCCCAACATCGCCGCCTGGATCACCGCCGTGGCGTTGCTGCTCGCCCTCTGGCGCATGGCCTGCACCTGGCGCGGCTGGAAGCTGCCATCCCGCCGGTTGCTGATGGCGCTCGCCATCGGCGTGCTCGCCTGCGTGCTCATCACCTACCGCACCATCAACGGCCCTGAACCGGGCGCGGCGCTGCTGCTGCTGCTCGCCACCCTCAAGCTCATGGAATCCAAGGGGCTCAGGGATTATTACCTGGTGATGATCACCGCCTATTTCATCGGTCTCGCCAACTTCCTCAACGATCAGACGATACCGCTCGCGCTCTACATGATCCCAGCGGTGTGGTTCACCACCGTGGCTCTGCTCAACGTGGCGCACCCGGACGGCGACCGCAGCCTGCGGGCCTCGATCCGCGCCACCGGCAGGCTGCTGCTGCCGGCCCTGCCGCTCGCGGTGGTGCTGTTCCTGCTCTTCCCCCGCCTCTCCGGACCACTCTGGGGCTTCGCCTCCCAGAAGCACTCCGGCATCACCGGGCTCACCACCAGCATGTCGCCCGGGGACCTGAGCGATCTCGCCCAATCGGACGAGATAGCCTTCCGGGTGAAGTTCGACGGCCCACCACCGCCGCCCAGCGCGCTCTACTGGCGCGCCATGGTGCTGCACGACTACGACGGCAAGACCTGGAGCAGCGGCAACCTGCCCTGGCGCCGGCAACTCCAGATCGATGCCCACAATCCGCCCATCAGCTACCAGGTGACCCTGGAGCCCACCAACCTCTCCGTGCTCTACGCCCTCGATCTGCCGTCGAAGACCCCGGAGGACACGAGCCTCTCGGCGAGCTTCGAGATCGGTGTCCGCAGCCCGGTCACAGAGCGCAAGCTTTACAGCGCCACCTCCTACACAGATTCCAGCTATGGCGCCGAGATGCCCCATTGGATGCTGCACCGCGACCTGGTGCTGCCCAACGACGATCCACGCGCCCGTGCACTCGCGGCGCAATGGCGCAGCACCGCGAAGTCATCCGACGAAGTGGTGCACGACGCCCTCGCCATGTTCCACGACGAGAAGTTCACCTACACCCTCCAACCCAGGACGCTCAGCGGCGGCGACCGGATAGACCAATTCCTGTTCGACACCCGCAAAGGTTTCTGCGAACACTACGCCGGCGCCTTCGTCTATCTCATGCGCGCCGCCGGCATCCCCGCCCACGTGGTCATCGGCTATCAGGGCGGCGAACTCAATCCCCTGGACGGTTACTACGTGGTGCGCCAGCAGGAAGCCCATGCCTGGGCCGAGGTCTGGCTGGAGGGCAGAGGCTGGGTGCGGGTGGACCCGACCGCCGCGGTGGATCCGGCGCGGGTCGAGAAGGGCCTGGAAGACGCCCTGCCGGACGAGCAGGTGGCCGGCGCTTTCTACGTCACCCATCCCTGGTTCGGCGAGATACGCTACAGCTGGGATGCGCTCAACACCGGCTGGAACGAGTGGGTGCTGGCCTACGGCCCGGAACTGCAGTCGCACTTCTACAAGAAGGTGGGCCTCGACTACGGCGATTGGCTGCAGCTCGCGCTGGTGCTGGGGCTCTGCATCGCCCACACCCTCGGGCTCTTCTGGCTCTATCTCCTGTGGGAGCGGCGCCGGCCCGCGGCGGCACCGGTGATCCGGGACTATGCCCGCTTCTGCGCGCGTCTGGCGCAACTTGGGTACAGGCGTGCGCCCCATGAGGGACCCCTGGATTACGGCAGGCGGGTGGCGCATGCGCGGCCTGACCTGGAACGGGAAGTGCTCGGTATCACCGATCGCTATATAGAACTGCGCTATCTCGACGAGGGCGATCGCCGCGAGTTCAGGAGGCTGGTGAGCGCGTTCAGGCCCCGGAAGATCGCGTAGCGGTCCTCAAGCAGGGGCTCGCTCCGCGTCCTTGACCCGCATGAGCAGGATCGAACCCAGCACGAACAGTACGATGATGGACAGGATGGACAGCCGCGGACTGCCGGTGAAGCGGCTGACGGAGCCCATGAGGTAGGGGCCGATCACCGCGGCCGAATCCCCCAGCATGTTGTAGAAGCCGAAGAACTCGCCGGCCCGCTCCCTGGGCACGAGGCGCGCATAGTAGGAACGGCTCAGGAGCTGCACCCCGCCCTGCACCAGGCCCACTAGGGCGGCGAGGATGAAGAACTCCAGGGCATGCTGCATGAAGGCGCCGAATACGCACACCACCACGTAGACCCCGAGGCCGATGAGGATGCCGTTGCGCGGCCCGATGCGCTCGCCGAGACGGCCGAAGCCGAGCGCCGCCGGCACGCCGATGAACTGCACCATGAGCACCGCGGCGATGAGCGTGGGGGTGTCGAAGCCGATGGCTTTGCCGTAGTCCACCGCCATCTGGATGATGGTGCCGACGCCGTCGATGTAGACCCAA
>DASYZF010000089.1:0-4247 GCA_035946515.1 Gammaproteobacteria bacterium
GATGGCGTGATAATCCGAGCCATCCTCGAGGCGGCGGTCATGGGGATGGGTGTGGATGTCCACGTAGATGTAGCGGGCCTCGGCACCGGCCTCATGCAGGGCGATGCGCGTGGCCATGGAACAGGCGAGCGGGGCGAAGTACAGGTCCATGGTCAGCTCCTGGATTGATTTATATACCGGACGGTACTAATATTAATCCCGGGTCCCGACATGTCAAGGTTTTTAATACTGTATGGTACAAAAAAAGTCCGTGCGCCGTCCCCGTGGCCGCCCCCGCGCCTATGACCCGGATCAGGCCCTGGCCCAGGCCACGGCCGCGTTCTGGGACGCGGGATATTCCGGCGCCTCCCTCGAGGATCTCACCGCGGCGACGGGTATGAACAAACCGAGCCTCTACGGCGCCTTCGGCAACAAGCACGCCCTCTATATGACGGTGCTGGAGCAGTACCGGGCCATGGGACGCGAGGCCATGCGCGAGGCGCTCTCCTATGAGCTGCCGCTCGCCGACGCCCTGCGCCGCGTCTACGCCCGCGCCATCGAGATCTACACGGCGGGGGGCCGGGGTGCGCGCGGCTGCTTCCTCATCGGCACCGCCGCCACGGAGTCGGTTCTCGATCCCAAGATCCGCCGGGTGTTCGCCGACGGCCTGCACGAACTCGACGCTCAATTGGAGGCGCGCTTCACCCACGCCATGGAGCGCGGTGAACTGCAGAGCGGGATCGGCGCGGGCGATCTCGCCCGCGTCGCCTGCGGCATCATGAACTCCCTGGCGCTGCGGGCCCGGGCCGGTGACTCGCGCCGGGTGCTCGAGGCCACCGCCGAGGCAGGCGTGCGGCTGCTTTGCAGCCTCGGCTGATCAGCCTTTCGGGTAGGGACTGCCGTCCTTGTGGGCGTAGCCCGCGCCACCGCCCGGCAAGACGAGGTCGATGTCGGGATAGCCGGCGGCATCGCCCTTCGGGTCTCGGGTGCCTACTTCCAGGAGCACCGCTTCACGGCCGCTGCGGTTCTGCAGGTGATGGCCGTCGGTGACGCCCGCCTTGAAGCCGGCGCAATCGCCCGCCCGCAGCGTCTCCTCGCCCGCGTCGGTGACGAGCACCACCTCGCCCTCCAGCACATACACGAACTCGTCTTCGCGCGCGTGCCAATGACGCTGACTGGACCATTGACCGGCCGGCAGGCGCAACAGGTTGACGCCGAACTGGGTCAAGCCGGCGGCGTCACCCAGGCACCAGCGCCGGCGGCCCCGGCACTCCGCGTCGAAGGGCGCAGGGTAGCGGCTGCCGAAGCGGGTGGGGGCGGATTCGACGGCGATCTTCTTCATGGGGACCTCCATGGGCGGGCGCCGGATTGCCGCGCTTCAGCGGGCGTAATCCCCGGCGCCCATGAAGTGCAGCGACACGTAGGGTTCGTCGCCCACCACCCAGCTGTCGTGCCCCGGCGGTATGTAGAACACGGTGCCGGGGTTGAGCTCGAGGAGGGAGCCGTCGGCCATCTTGGCCACGGCCCGGCCCGACACCACCATGCCCACGTGCTCCACCTGGCAGAGCTCGGCATGCTGGGCGCGGCCCACGTGCTCGGACCATTTCCAGCCGGGTTCGTAGCTGGCGCGGCCGAGGGTCATGCCGCCGATGCGGATCACCTCGAAATGGCCCTTCTCGAAGTGCAGCACCTCGTCGGGCTCGGAGAATTCCATGGTCACGGGGGGTTTCACGGGAGCACCTCCTTCATGCGGCGCGCGTCTGGCGTTTGAATCGTTTCCACATGCGGGCCCGGTCGGCGAGCATCACGGGCTGCATCTCGGTCTGCATGTCGCGCGGGCCTACGGCCTCGCCGCACTCGGGGCAGTTGAGCCCCGGCGCGCTGTGCAGGCCGCAATGCTTGTGCACGAGCTTCAAGGGCGGCCCGGCGGCATCCGCCATCCAGCGGTCGCCCCACTGGGCCATGGCCACCACCAGGGGGTAGAGGTCCAGGCCCTTGTCCGTGAGGCGGTATTCGTAGCGGCGCGGCCGCTGCTGGTAGGCGCGGCGCTCCAGCACGCCGTCCTTGGCGAGCTGCTTCAGCCGGGCGGTGAGCAGGTAAGGCGCCATGCCGGTGTAGCCCTGGAACTCCTCGAAGCGGCGCGAGCGCAGGAACAGCTCACGGATGATCAGGAGCGTCCAGGGGTCGCCCACGATGGAGAGCGTGCGGGCCACCGGGCACTTCATCCGGCCGATCTGGGAGACACGCATGCCATCGCCTCAGTAACTTCAAATATTGAAGTAACTAAGGTAATCCCGGACCGGCCCCAGGGTCAAGCCCCGGACTCTCACCAGTAGATGCGGATACGCGGGCGGCCCACGGCCGGGGCGGAGCGGCGGCCCTGGGCGTGGGTCGAGGCCGGTGAGCGGGGCCAATGCCGCAGCCAATGCCAGATGATCTTCATGCCGTTTCTCCTCCTTGCAGGCGGCCAGGGTGCGCCGCGATCGGGACGGCCGTCTTCCGGATTCTTGCGCCTCACCCGATGCCCGCCACCGGGTGCGGCACGTAGGGCGCTTCCAGGGCCGTGATCTCCTCGGAGGAGAGCCGCAGGTTCAGGGCCGCCACCGCGTCTTCCAGGTACTCGGGCTTGGTGGCGCCCACGATGGGCGCCGTCACCGTGGGCTTCGACAGGAGCCAGGCGAGAGCCACCTGGGCCTGGGAGACGCCCCGGGCCGCGGCCTGCGCCGCCACCGCGTCCACCACCTTGTGGTCCGCCGCTTCGGCGGCGGCGTAGAGCTTCTGCCCGTAGGCGTCGCCGCGGGAACGTTCCGTGGCGGCCCGCGAGGCCCAGGCCCGCGCCAGCCGGCCGCGGGCCAGGGGGCTCCAGGGGATCACGGCCACAGCCTGGTCGGCGCACAAGGGCAGCATCTCCCGCTCCTCCTCGCGGTAGAGCAGGTTGTAGTGCGGCTGCATGCTCACGAAGCGGCTCCAGCCGCGGCGCCCGCTTAAGGCGAGTGCCTGCATGAACTGCCAGGCGTACATGCTGGAGGCCCCGAGGTAGCGCGCCTTGCCCGCCTTCACCACCTCGTGCAGCGCCTCGAGCGTCTCCTCGATGGGCGTGGCCTCGTCCCAGCGGTGGATCTGGTAGAGGTCCACGTAGTCGGTGCCGAGGCGCTTCAGGCTCGCGTCGATCTCCGTCAGGATGGCCTGGCGCGACAGCCCGCCGCCGTTGGGGCCCGGGCGCATCGGGTAGAACACCTTGGTGGCGATCACCACCTCCTCGCGCCGGGCGTATTCCTTGAGCGCCTTGCCCAGGAACAGCTCGCTCCCGCCTTCGGAATACATGTTCGCGGTGTCGAAGAAGTTGACGCCGAGCTCCAGCGCGCGCCGGAGGAAGGGCCGGCTCTCCGCCTCCCCCAGGCGCCAGGCCGCCTGGGTCATGGAGTAGCTCATGCAGCCGAGGCAGATGCGCGACACCCTGAGGCCGGTGCCGCCGAGATTCACGTAGTCCATGGGGTCCTCCGCATCGTGAGGGGGTTCCCGGCCTAGCCGCGCCGCGGCTGGTGCAGCAGCACGCCCATGACCACCAACAGCACGGCGCCGATCTCCGCCGGAGCCGGGATCTGGCGCAGCACCAGGGCGCCGATCACGCAGGCCATGGCCGGCAGCAGCGAGAGCATGAGCGCGAACGAGGCACGCGGCAGGCGCGCCATGGCGAGCTGGTCGCAGACGTAGGGGATCACCGAGGAGCAGATGCCGACCCCGATGCCGGCGGCGAGCAGCGTGGGCTTCAGCAAGGCCGGGACCGCGTCGCGGATGCCGATGGGCAGCGCCGCCACCATCGCCACCAGCATGGCGCAGCCGAGGCGGTCTATGCCCGCGCTGCCGCCGTCGGCGGCGATGCGGTGGCCGAGCACGATGTACAGCAGGAACAGCGCGCAGTTCAGGAACGCGAACAGGAACCCGAGCGGGCTGCCCGCGAGGCGCACGTCCGTGAGCACCACGGCCCCGGTCACGGCGAGCAGCAGCGCGGCGGCATTGCGCGCGCTCCGCATCCCGACGGCGGCGAGCAGGATGGGGCCCAGGAACTCGATGGCGCCCACGGTACCGAGGGGCAGGCGCGCGATGGCGAGGTAGAAACAGACGTTCATGAGCGCGAGCACCACGCCGAGCGCCACCACCGTGCGCCGCGCCCCGCGGTCCAGGCTGCGGAAGTAGCGCCAGGGTCGGCGCCAGAGGGCGAACACCGCCGCGGCGCTGGCGATGCGCAGCCAGGCGACGCCCAAGGG
>DASYZF010000090.1:0-2869 GCA_035946515.1 Gammaproteobacteria bacterium
CCGAACGGCACCCGCCTGTTCGGCAAGGTCACGAACCTGGCCGACTACGGCTGCTTCGTCGAGATCGAGCCGGGCGTCGAAGGCCTGGTGCACGTCTCCGAGATGGACTGGACCAACAAGAACATCAACCCGGCCAAGGTCGTCCAGGTGGGCGACGAGACCGAGGTGATGGTGCTGGACATCGACGAGGAGCGTCGCCGCATCTCGCTCGGAATGAAGCAGTGCAAGCCGAACCCGTGGGAAGACTTCGCCGCCGGCCACAACAAGGGCGACCGCATCAAGGGCAAGATCAAGTCGATCACCGACTTCGGCATCTTCGTGGGCCTGGACGGCGGCATCGACGGCCTGGTGCACCTCTCCGACATCTCCTGGGACATGCCGGGCGAAGAGGCGGTGCGCAACTACAAGAAGGGCGATGAAGTGGAAGCCATCGTGCTGGCGGTGGACGCCGAGCGCGAGCGCATCTCCCTCGGCGTCAAGCAGATGGAGAAGGATCCGTTCTCCAACTTCCTCGCCGACCACCCGAAGGGCAGCATCGTGAAGGGCAAGGTCACCGCGGTGGACGCCAAGGGCGCGACCGTGGACCTCGGCAACGGCATCGAGGGCTACCTGCGTGCCTCCGAGCTGTCCCGCGACCGCATCGAGGATGCACGCACGGTGCTCAAGGAAGGCGACGAGATCGAGGCCCGTTTCACGGGCATGGACCGCAAGAACCGCACCCTGAGCCTGTCCGTGAAGGCGAAGGAGATGCAGGAAGAGGCCCAGGCCATGGAAGATTACGGCCGTGGCGGCGCTTCCGGCGGCACCACCGCCTTGGGCGACCTGCTCAAGGAGCACATCGGCGGCGGTAAGGACGAGTGATCGGGAAGGCGCCCGCGGCAGGTCGCCGCGGGCGCCGTCTCCTGACGGTGTTTGGATCGTTCGGCGTTCTAGACGGAAGGTGAACATGACCAAGTCTGAGCTGATCGAACTCATCTCCCGCAAGCAGAGCCATCTTGCGGCCAAGGACATCGAGTTGGCCGTGAAGATGATCCTGGAGCGGATGAGCGGAGCCCTGTCCACGGGCCGCCGCATCGAGATCCGCGGTTTCGGCAGCTTCTCGCTGCATTTCCGTCCGCCGCGCATGGGCCGCAACCCCAAGACCGGCGACGCCGTGGCGCTGCCGGGCAAGTACGTGCCGCACTTCAAGCCGGGCAAGGACCTGCGGGACCGCGTCAACCACGAGATCCATGACGCCCAGGCCTGAGCCGCGCCTCCGGCGGCCGCCTCGGCAGCCCTGAGACCCCATGACCCGCTGGATCACCTGGATATCCTGGTTCTGCATCTTCGCATTCGCGCTCATGCTCGCGTACGCGAACGGCGTCATCGTGCGCCTCGATTACCTCGTGGGCAGCGAGGAAGTGCACCTCTCCTCGGCGCTGCTCGGCGCGGCCGTCATCGGCTGGTTCCTGGGGCTCCTGAGCAGCCTCACCGTGATCTTCCGCCTGCGCCGCGAGCGCCGCCGGCTCAAGCACTCGGTGCGCGAAGCGGAAGCCGAGATCCGCAACTTGCGCAACCTGCCGTTCAAGAATGACCGCTGACTCCGGCGCCATCGTCTTCCTGGTGGTGGTGGCCGCGGGCCTCGCCGGCTGGTTCCTCGCGCGCTGGTCCTACTCCGGCAAGCGCACCGTCCCGGCGCGCTTCGCCAGCGCCGAGTACTTCAAGGGCCTGAACTTCCTGCTCAACGAGGAGCCGGACAAGGCCATCGAGGTGTTCATCCGCATGGCGGAAGTGGACTCCGACACCGTAGAGACCCACTTCGCCCTGGGCAGCCTGTTCCGCAGCCGCGGCGAGGCGGACCGGGCGATCCGCATCCACCAGAACCTCATCGCGCGGCCGAACCTGAGCCGCGCGCACCGGGCCGAGGCGCTCTACGAGCTCGCGCAGGACTACCTGCGCGCGGGCCTGCTGGACCGGGCCGAGACCATCCTGCTGGAGCTCCTGGACGCGCCGGCCTACACCGAGCAGGTGCTGCACAGCCTGGTGTCGCTCTACGAGATGCAGCGCGACTGGGAGCAGGCCATCGCCATGCGCCGGCGCCTGGAGTCCCTCACCACAGTCTCCGAGCGGCACATCATCGCCCAGTACTACTGCGAGCTCGGCCAGTCGGCGCTGCTCGCCCAGGACGCGTCGCTGGCCCAGAAGTTCCTGCGCCGCGCCCAGTCCCAGGACGCGGATTGCGTGCGCGCTTACCTCATGCTGGCGCAGATGGCCGAGGCCGCCTCCGATTGGGAGGAGGGCCGGCGCGACTACGAGCTCGTGCTGGAGCACGAGATCCGCTACGCCACCGAAGTGCTGCCGGCCCTGGCGCGCATCACCCGCCGTCTCGACGGCAGCGCCGTCTACGAGGGCATGATGCGCAAGCTGCGCGCCGCCAACACCAAGGCCACGCGCTACATCGGCCTCGCCGCGGTGCTGGACGACAGCCTGGACGATCCGGTGTCGCGCGAGTGCGTGGTGGAGTACCTGCGCGGCGAACCCACGCTGCAGGGCCTCTACCAGATGCATAGCGCGCTCGCCAGCCGCCACGGCGGGCAGGCGGTGAACGACGTGGAGCCGCTGCGCATCGCGGTGCGCGACCTGCTCAAGAACGGGCCGCGCTACCGCTGCGAGGAATGCGGCTTCCGCAGCCGCACCCTCTACTGGCAGTGCCCGAGCTGCAAGACCTGGGACAGCAACAAGCCGTTCTACGAGGTGGTGCTCTCCGGGCCGCCGCCCCAGAACGTGCACACCAAGGCCATGGGTTGAGGCCCGCGCCTCGCTCCATCACCATTAAGAGAGAGACCGACATGTCCAGCACGCGCATCCGCAAGGCGGTGTTCCCGGTGGC
>DASYZF010000091.1:0-1712 GCA_035946515.1 Gammaproteobacteria bacterium
TCGCCTGTTTCGGGCTCACGCTCTGGCAGGTGCACAGCCTCACCCTCTCCCTCTACGTGCTGGGCGGCCTCGCCCTCACGGTGCTGATCTTGGGTGCAGGCGGCCTCGCCATGCTGGCGCTCCTGAAGCGCCTGCGTAAGCGTGCCGGCGCCGGCTGGCGTTACGGCCTCGCGAACCTGAACCGCCACAAGCGTGACGCGGTCATCCAGATGGTGGCCTTCGGCATCGGCCTCATGGTGCTCTTGCTCCTCGCCCTGGTGCGCGGCGATCTCCTCCAGAGCTGGCGCACCAGCCTGCCGGCGGATGCGCCCAACCAGTTCATCATCAACATCCAGCCGGACGAGCGCGCCACGGTCACGCGGTTCTTCACCTCCCGGGGTTACGCGGCGCCGCGGCTCTATCCCATCGTGCGCGCGCGTCTCAAGGCCATCGACGGCAAGCCCGTCACGGGCATGCGCTTCAAGGGGCCGGATGCGAGACGCATGGCGGACCGGGAGCAGAACCTGAGCTGGTCCACGGACCTGCCTGCCGGCGACAGCGTCACCACGGGCGCGTGGTGGTCGGGCGCCGACGCACAGAAGCCCCTCGCCTCCCTGGAAGACGGCTTCGCCGCGGACATCGGCGCGAGACCCGGCGACACCCTGACCTTCGACGTGGCGGGCGAACCCCTCACCGCCACCGTGAGCAGCATCCGCAGCGTGCGCTGGGATTCCTTCCAACCCAACTTCTTCATCGAGCTCTCACCCGGCGCCCTGGGACGCTTCCCGGCGAGCTGGATCACCAGCGTGTATATCCCGCCGGAGCAGGCTTCCATGCTGGCGGACCTGGTGCGGGAACTGCCGGGGCTCACGCTCTTCGACGTGGACTCGCTCTTGCGGCAGGTGCGCAGCCTCATGGACGAGGTGACCCTGGCCATGGAATACGTGTTCCTGTTCACCCTGGCCGCCGGGATCATGGTGCTCCTGGCGGCGGTGCAGTCGACCCGGGACGAGCGCCGCTTCGAAGCAGCGGTGCTCCGGGCCCTGGGCGCGTCCCGGGCCCGGGTGCGCAGCGCGGCGGCGGCGGAATACGCGGCCTTGGGGCTGGCAGCGGGCGTGCTGGGGGCGCTCGCCGCGACCCTGGTGGCCTGGGTGCTGGCCGTGCGGGTCTTCACCCTGCCTTATCACCCCGATTGGCGGGTGTGGGTGCTGGGCATCGTCGCCGGCACGCTGATCGTGGTCTTCAGTGGTCTCATGGCGACGCGACGGGTTTTAAAGGCTCCTCCCGTGGAAACTTTGCGGGAAACCTGATGAAGCGCCTGCTGGTGCCGTTGGCCTTGGTATCGGGGCTTGCGCTCTCTCCTTCCGCTTTCTCGGCCTGCATCACCGGCGAGGCGCTCTTCAGCCATCCGGAACTCAAGACCGAAAGCACCGCTTTCCGGGACTACGAGGTCCGTCTCTACGACGACAGCCGCTGCGAAGCGGAGCCTGAGACCCCCAAGGCCGGGTTCGAGATCTGGAAGGCAGGCCGGCGGGTGACGAGCGGCACCGGCTACAGCTACGCCATCGGTTACCCGCTGCAGGAAGACCAATCCCCCGACAGCGTGAAGCTGAAGGTCGGGGACGACCTCACGGGTGCAGGCCTCCCCGACCTGCTCCTCTCCGAGTGGTCCGGCGGCGCCCACTGCTGCTACACCTTCCACCTCTTCCAGCTCGGCACGGAGTTCCGGAAGA
>DASYZF010000092.1:0-3605 GCA_035946515.1 Gammaproteobacteria bacterium
TGGTGAACGGCTTGTCGGCCGACACGGCCGGGGCCTTGGTGGCCTTGGCAGCGGTCTTCACGACAGCCTTTTTCTTTGCAGCCATTTAGGTCTCCTCTTAGATGGCTAATGCAGATGCACGCGCGAAATCTAGCACATGCAAGACCCAAATGTTAGGTTTTCACCGGGGAAAACACGGTTTTTTTTGAGGAGCACGCGGTTTTTCCCTAGGAATACAGGGTGCGCCGCATGCGGCGAGCCTCAAGGGAACAGGCTCTCCGGCGAGAGCCTTGCGCCGAGCACCTTCACCAGCTTCAGCCGACCGGTCTGGCCCTTGATGATCTCCACCCTGGATTTGGCGGTGCCGAGGCGCGCGGCGAGGAATTCCCGCAGCGCTTCGTTGGCGCGGCCCTCCTGCGCGGGGGCGGCAAGGCGGATACGCAAGGCGCCGTCGGCGACGCCCATGACCGTGTCGGCCCGGGCACCGGGTTGTACGCGCACGGTCAGGATCACCGCTTCGCCTGCGAAACGGTAGAAGGGGCCCGACGGCTTCACACCAGGGGCCAGATGAGGGGCAGGAGCAGGTTGATGACTTGCAGCAGCAGCATCACGAGCAGTGGCGAGAGGTCGAGGCCGCTCACCGGCGGGAGGAGCCGGCGTGCGGGCCCAAGCAGCGGCGCGTTGAGCGGGCGCAGCAGCCCGTCGATGGGGCTGCGGCCCTGGCTGAACCAGCTCAGCACCGCTTCCATGAGGATGGTGAAGAAGTAGAGGTTCACCAGGATGAAGATGAGCTTGAGCACCGTCCAATAGACGATGTAGCCCCAGGTGTAGAGCGTGTCCGCCACCCACACCACGAGCAACACGTTGACGAACTGCACCACGAGCATGAGCACGATCGCCGCCGCGTCCAGCTTGCCCCAGGGGCGGACCACCCGGCGCAGCGGCGTGAGCAGGGGGTTGGTGATCTTCACCACCGCCTGGGCGAGGGGATTGTAGAAGTCGGCACGCACCTGCTGCATCAGGAAGCGCAGCAGCACCGCGGCGGTGTAGAGCCCCAGCAGGGTGTTGATGACGAACACGAGCGCGATGATGGAGCGGGTGGCGATCATGGCTTGTTTCCCTTGGCGGAATCCTTGGAGAGCTGCCGGCCGCGGTCGCGGGCAGCGGTGAGGGCGCGGGTCACGATGTCACCGAGACCGGCGGCTTCGAACGCGCCGATGGCGGCAGCGGTGGTGCCGTTGGGCGAGGTGACCTGGCGACGCAGCGCGGCGGGGGGTTCGCCGGACTCCAGCGCCATGCGTGCGGCGCCGAAGGCGGTCTGCAGGGTGAGCTGGCGGGCGGCCGCGGGCGGCAGGCCGAGCTCCAGGGCCGCCGCTTCCATGAGTTCCATGAGCAGGAAGAAATAGGCGGGGCCGCTGCCGGAGAGCGCGGTGACCGCGTCCATCAGGGATTCGTCTTCTATCCAGAGGGCGATGCCGACCGCTTCCAGCATGGCCTGGGCTATGGCCTTCTGGGCGGCGCTGACGGCGGGATTGGCCCAGAGCGCCGCCGCCCCCGCGCCGAGCAGCGCCGGGGTGTTGGGCATGACGCGCACGATGGCCGCCTCGCCTCCGAGCCAGGCCTTGAGGTCGGGCTCCGTGACGCCGGCGGCGATGGAGATGACGAGCGGCCGGGAGCGGCGCACTTCGTCGGCGAGGCCTTCGGCAGTGGCCTTGAGCACCTGGGGCTTCACGGCGAACACCAGCACGTCGGCGCCGGCGGCGGCCTTGAGGTTGTCGTTCACCGCCTCCACCGGGAAGCGCGCGCTGATGAGCTTGAGCTGCTCCACGCTCGGGTCCGCCACCCGGATGCGCCTCGGGTCGCAGCCCTTCTGCACCAGGCCGCCGATCAGGCTCCGCGCCATGTTGCCGCCGCCGATGAAGGCGAGGTTAAGGTTCTGCAGCACGCGCCACTCCCCAGAAAAGACGTACAGGATAGCGCATGGATTACGGCACAGGGATGTGCCGTACGCGTACCAAGCGCCAAAGCGCTTGGTACGGCGGAGGCGAGTCCGGGCGTGTATCGGACTCGCTGAGTTTGGAAAATCCAGGATGGTTTTTCCAAACGTAATCCGGATGGCTAGGCCATCTTCGGCCTAGGGCCGAAGATGGCCGTCCCTATCCGGACGAGCGTCGCGCCTTCCATCACCGCGGCTTCCAGGTCGTCCGACATGCCCATGGAGAGCGTGTCCATGAGGTGGCCGCGCCGGTTGAGTCCCTCCAGCAGCTCCCGCAGCCGGCGGTGCGGCTCGCGTTGCGCAGCGAGGCCCCGCTCCGGCGCGGGGATGGCCATGAGGCCGCGGAGCCTGAGGTGCGGCAGCCCGGCCACCGCGTCCGCGAGGGCGGGGAGGCGTTCCGGCGCCACGCCGCCCTTGCTGCCCTCGCCGGAGACGTTCACCTGCAGGCACACGTGCAGCGGCGGCAGTCCTTCCGGCCGCTGGCCGGAGAGGCGCTTGGCGATGCTCTCCCGGTCCACGGTGTGGACCCAGTCGAAGCGCTCGGCCGCCTCGCGGGTCTTGTTGGATTGCAGGTTACCGATGAAATGCCAGGTGAGGCTGCGGTCGGCGAGCGCCGCGATCTTGGGCAGGGCCTCCTGCAGGTAGTTCTCCCCGAAGTCCCGCTGGCCCGCCTCCCAGGCCGCGGCCAGCGCCTCGGGCGCCTGAGTTTTGCTCACCGCCAGGAGCCGCACGCCCTCGGGGTCGCGGCCGGCCTTCTCGGCCGCATCCCGGATGCGTTCGCGCACGGCTTCCAGGTTCCGGGCCACGTCTTCCAAGCCTGCCTCCTTAATAGAGCGTATCCGGGGGTGTCATCGGACGTGCGAGTGCACATAAAATGGGTTCGCTATACTCTAGCCCACATGCAAGCGGCCTTGCCGCGAGGAGCCCCGCGGCGCCCGCGGCAGCCTTAACCGCCCAACGCCCAGGGGATAGACATGCCGGCCGATATCTCGCAACTGCTCGCCTTCGGCGTCAAGAACAAGGCGTCCGACCTGCACCTGTCCGCGGGCGTGCCGCCCATGATCCGGGTAGACGGCGACGTGCGCCGCATCAACATGCCGCCGCTGGAGCACAAGGACGTGCACGACATGGTGTACGACATCATGAACGACAAGCAGCGCAAGGACTACGAGGAATTCCTCGAGTGCGACTTCTCGTTCGAGATCCCGAACCTGGCGCGCTTCCGCGTCAACGCCTTCAACCAGAACCGCGGCTCCGGCGCCGTGTTCCGCACCATCCCGTCCAAGATCCTCTCGCTGGAGGACCTGAACGCTCCGGCCATCTTCAAGGACATCTCGGACAACCCGCGCGGCATCGTGCTGGTCACCGGGCCCACGGGTTCCGGCAAGTCCACCACCCTCGCGGGGATGATCAACTACAAGAACGAGAGCGAGTTCGGCCACATCCTCACCATCGAGGACCCCATCGAGTTCGTCCACGAATCCAAGAAGTGCCTCATCAACCAGCGCGAGGTGCACCGCGACACCCTGGGCTTCAACGAGGCCCTGCGCTCGGCGCTCCGTGAAGACCCGGACGTGATCCTGGTGGGTGAGATGCGCGACCTCGAGACCATCCGCCTGGCCCTGTCCGG
>DASYZF010000093.1:0-3576 GCA_035946515.1 Gammaproteobacteria bacterium
GAGATGCTGGGTTTCGAGCGCGTCACCCGCCTCATGGAGCGCGGCGTCATCGAGGTGGCGCCGCTCGCCTTCATGCGCGGACGGACCCTCAACGAGGCTTTCATCATCCTGGACGAGGCCCAGAACACCACCATCGAGCAGATGAAGATGTTCCTGACCCGCATCGGCTTCGGCTCCCGCACCGTGGTGACGGGCGACATCACCCAGGTGGACCTGCCGCGGGTGCAGCGCTCCGGCCTGCGAGACGCCGTGGAGTTGTTGCGCGACATGCCCGGCGTGAGCTTCACTTTCTTCACCGCTGCCGACGTGGTGCGCCATCCCCTGGTGCAGCGCATCGTCACCGCCTACGAGCGGCGCGATGGGGAGTAGCGTCCGGCTCGACATGAGCTTGGAGGATGCGAGCGGTGCGCCGGGGGTGCCGGCGGAGGCTGCGTTCCGGCGCTGGGCTGAGGCGGCGCTGTCCGGGCGTCGCACCGAGGCGGAACTCGCCATCCGCGTGGTGGGTGAGGCGGAGAGCGCGGAACTCAATTCCCATTACCGCGGCAGGATCGGCCCCACCAACGTGCTTTCTTTCGCGGCGGAGCTCCCGGCCGGCGTGCCGCTGCCGGTCCTGGGGGACCTCGTCATCTGCGCGCCGGTGGTGGCGCGTGAGGCCCGGGAGCAGGGCAAGTCCGCCGAAGCCCACTGGGCCCATCTCGTGGTGCATGGCTGCCTGCACCTCCTGGGCTTCGACCATGAGGCGGAGGCAGAAGCGGAAGCCATGGAGTCCCTGGAGCGGCAGATCCTGGCCGGTCTCGGGTTGCCCGACCCCTATCTGGCCCGCTGAAGGCCCGCGCTTTTACTGGACCTCCTACAACCGGTAAACTGCCGGTCCGATAATCCGTTATGGCTCATTGATGCCCCACGATCCGCACAGTAGCCGCGGTCCCGGCCTGCGCGCCTGGTTCGAGCGCCTCAGCCAAGCCTTGAGCGGCGAACCCCGGGACCGGGAAGAGCTCCTCGAACTCCTCAGCGACGCCCGCGAGCGCAACCTCTTCGACTCCGACGCCCAGACCATGCTGGAGGGCGTGCTGCAGGTGTCCGAGATGCAGGTGCGGGACGTGATGATCCCCCGCGCCCAGATGGTGGCCTTGGAGAAGGACGCCAACCTCGAGGAGGCCCTGGCGGTGGTGAGCGAATCGGGCCACTCCCGCTTCCCGGTGGTGGGGGAGAGCCGCGACGAGGTCATCGGCATCGTGCTGGCCAAGGACCTGCTCAACCATTTCGTGGAGGACGGCGATGGGCCGTTCAACATCCGCGAGTACCTGCGCCCCGCCCCCTTCGTGCCGGAGAGCATGCGGCTCAACATCCTGCTCAAGAAGTTCCGCGCCAGCCGCAACCACATGGCCATCGTGGCCGACGAGTACGGCGGGGTCGCGGGCCTCGTGACCATCGAGGACGTGCTGGAGCAGATCGTCGGCGACATCGACGATGAGTACGACGTGGACGACGAGGCGCGCATCCTCAAACACACCGATACTCGCTACACCGTCAAGGCACTCACCCCGGTGGAGGATTTCAACGAGTATTTCGGCACCCGCTTCAGCGACGAGGAGTTCGAGACCGTCGGCGGACTCGTGACCCATGCCTTCGGCCATCTGCCGAAGCGTGGCGAGAAGACCGAGTTCGGCGGCTTCCGTTTCAAGGTGCTGCGCGCCGACAGCCGCCGCCTGCATCTCCTGGAACTACTGCGCAAACCCGCCGCGGGCGAGAAGCCGTCCGCATGATCGGTGCCGCCGTATCTGTCCGCCGGCTGTCCGCGGTGGCGGCGGCCTTGCGTGCCGCTGTCCGGGGCGACCTGCTCGCCGCCTGTGCCGGTGCCCTGTTGGTGCTGGCCTTCGCACCTTTCGATTGCTATCCCCTCGCGGTGATCGCCCCGGCGCTGTTGCTGTGGCTCATCGGCCCCCTCGGCTGGAAGCGTGCCGCCTGGCGCGGCTTCCTGTTCGGTTTCGCGGAATTCGCCCTGGGGGTGCATTGGATATATATCAGCCTGCACGGCATGGGCGGCGTGGACGCGCCCATCGCCGTGATCATGCTGATCCTGCTGGTGGCGGTGATGGGCTGCTACAGCGCCGCCGCCTGCGCCCTCGCGGCGGGGTTGACGGCCGACGGCTGGCGGCGACGGCTGCTGCTCTTCCCGGCGGCTTGGGCGCTCACCGAATGGGTGCGCAGCTGGTTTCTCACCGGCTTCCCCTGGCTCAACCTGGGGGTGAGCCAGGTGGACGGACCTTTGCGCGGTTATGCTCCGTTGCTCGGCGGCTTCGGCGTGAGCCTCTGCGTCATGTTGAGTGCGGGCCTGCTCCTCGGCGTGCTCGTCGCCCCACGACGCCGACGCGCGCTGGCGCTCGCCGGGTTCGTGGCCCTGTGGGGCGGCGGCGCGCTGCTGGCCGCGGTTCGTTGGACTCATCCGGCGGGCCCGGAGTTCCGGGTGAGCCTGGTGCAGGGCAACATCGCCCAGGACGAGAAGTGGGAACCGGAGTACTTCGGTCCGACCCTGGAGATGTATCGCGACCTCACCGCCGAGAACTGGAAGAGCCGGCTCGTGGTCTGGCCCGAGGCGGCGGTGCCCGCCTACGAAGACGAAGTGAAGGAAGATTTCCTGGACCCGCTGGAGACCGAAGCTCGTAAGCGCGGCACGGATATATTGATGGGTATCCCCACGTACGAACCCGCCGGCGATGCCTACTACAACAGCGTCATCAGCCTGGGCTCGTCGGACGGCGTCTACGACAAGCGCCATCTCGTACCTTTCGGGGAGAACTTCGAGTTCCTCCCCGGCTGGGTGCGCTCCCTGCTGCGTTCCATGGACCTGCCTTATTCGAGCTTCAGCCCGGGTGCGGCGCACCAGCCGCTGCTGAGGGCGGCGGGCTATCCGGTGGGCGTCTCGATCTGCTACGAGGACGCCTACGGGGATGAGATAATGCAAGACCTGCCGGAGGCGGCTTATCTCGTGAACGTGAGCAACGACGGCTGGTTCGGCAAGTCCATCGCCTTGCCTCAGCATCTTGAGATCTCGCGCATGGTCGCTCTGGAGGCGGGTCGTTATCTGCTGCGTACCACCAACACCGGTATCACCGCCATCGTGGATGACGCCGGCCGCATCATCGGCAGCGCCCCGGCCGGCGAGCGCAGCGTGTTGAGCGGCGACATCGTCCCACTCGCGGGCGCTACGCCCGTGTCCCGCTGGGGCAACTGGCCGGTGATATTGCTCTCATTGATGCTGGTGGCCGCCTGCGCCTGGCGCAAACGGCTGGCGCCATGAATGCCCTGCGGCAGACATGGAGCGGGTTGGCGGCCTGGTGCACCCGCCGTGCGAGCGAAGGGCAGCTGGATCGGGCGCTGCGGCTCATCGCGGCGGCGATCGTGCTGTGGTTCCCGGCCGCCTGTCTACTCGTAAATCGCAGCGACAGCGTGAGCCTGATATTCCTGGGCGCCATCGGTCTCTGCGTGTGGGTGCGCAGCGGCTTCCGGGCCGGCCTCAGCCGCCGCGACTGGCTGTTCGTGACGGTGTTCGTCGCGTTCTTCCTCACCGGCGTG
>DASYZF010000094.1:0-9546 GCA_035946515.1 Gammaproteobacteria bacterium
CGGCGCGTGCCCCTCGCCCTCACGGGCCTGGCCAACATCATGGTCCAATACAAGATCGACCCGGCGCGGGTCTACATCGGCGGCTTCTCCGGCGGTGGCGTCGTGGCGAGCCGCATCGCCGCGGCCTACGCGGACGTGTTCACCGGCGGCCTGTTCGTGTCCACCAGCGAGGGCATCGGCAGCACCGACACCCCGGTGCCGCTGCTCGAACGTTACCGGCTCATGCAGAGCCGCGGCCGCTATGTGTTCACCAGCGGCGACGAGGAGACCACCAACCAGGTGATGAACGAGCGCAGTGTGGATGAGTACAAGTCGTTGTGCGTGCTGCGGGTGGACTACATCCACATCCCCAACGCCACCCACGGCGACCTGGAGCCGCGCATCTTCGCCCGCGCCCTGAAGTACCTGGACAATCCGCCGGCCGTGGATGCGGGCGGCCAGCAGGAGTGTGAGCAGAAGCTGGCGGCGCGCCGCGCCGACGCCATCGGCGCCGTGAAGCAGGCCATCCAGGCCGGCGACGCGGCCAAGGCCCACGGCCTCTTGCTGGACCTGCATGAATCCTTCGGTCCCCTGGCGGAACCGGAGTTCTCCCACTACGCGGGCTGCCTGAACGGCAGCATCGTGGCCGCCGACTGTCTCCCGGCCCCCAAAGCACCTCCCGGCAGCCCCTAGCCGGCCCGCGGGCATTTCCCGGCCCGATTCAGTAAAATAAGGGGCTTTTCGATCACCCCCTTGAGTCGCGCGCCTGTCCTGGCCGCCCGCCCCGGAGTGTGCATGTATCAGCCCGCCGAGTCCGTGACCGTCTCCAACCCGAATTTCGTCTTCCCCGGCCCCGCGCCGGCCTTGAGCCCGCTGCGCGCCGCCATCAACGAGCTGTTCCTGGCGGACGAGACCCGTTGCGTGGACGCGCTGCTGCAGGCGGCGATCCTGGACGCCGCCGCCCGCAGCCGCATCCAGGCGCGCGCCGCCGGCCTGGTGCAGACGGTGCGCAAGAACCGCGCCTCCAAGGGCGGCATCGAGGAGTTCCTGCGCCAGTACGACCTGTCCTCCCAGGAGGGGATGGTGCTCATGTGCCTGGCCGAGGCGCTGTTGCGCATCCCGGACGCGGACACCGCCGACAAGCTGATCCGCGACAAGATCGTCAACGGCAACTGGCAGGAGCACCTGGGCGCGAGCCCGTCCCTGTTCGTGAACGCCTCCACCTGGGGCCTGATGCTCACCGGCAAGCTCATCGCGCTCGACCAGGCGGCGGAGAAGAACCTCGGCAACTACATGGCAGCGCTCGTGGCACGGGTGGGCGAGCCCGTGATCCGCACCGCCTTCCGCCAGGCCATGCGCATCATGGGCCACCAGTTCGTCATGGGCCGGACCATCGAAGAAGCCTTGAAGCGTGCGGCGAGCGAGGAGCACCGGAAGTTCCGTCACTCCTACGACATGCTGGGCGAGGCCGCGCTCACCGCCAAGGATGCGGAACGCTACTTCCAGGCCTACAGCATGGCCATCGACGCCATCGGTGCCACGGTGCCGAAGGGCGCCAGCGTGTTTGCCGCCCCGAGCATCTCCGTGAAGCTCTCCGCGCTCCATCCGCGCTACGAGCTCGCCCAGCATGAGCGCGTGCTGCGCGAGCTCACCCCCAAGCTCGTGGCCCTGGCCGAGCGCGCCAAGAAGTACGGCATGGGCCTCACGGTGGACGCGGAGGAGAGCGAGCGTCTCGACCTCTCCCTGGACGTGATCGAGGCCACCTACCGTTCCCCAGCGCTCGCCGGCTGGGAAGGCTTCGGCCTCGCGGTGCAGGCCTACCAGAAGCGCGCCTACCGGGTGCTGGACTGGCTCATCGCGCTCGCGAAGGAAGGCAAGCGCCGCATGCCCGTGCGTCTCGTGAAGGGGGCGTATTGGGACAGCGAGGTGAAGCGCGCCCAGGAGCGCGGCCTCGAGGGTTATCCCGTGTTCACCCGCAAAGCCAGCACCGACGTCTCTTACCTGGCCTGCGCCCGCAAGATGCTCAGCAACCGCGACGCGGTCTATCCCATGTTCGCCACCCATAACGCCCAGACGCTCTCGAGCGTGCTGGAGATGGCGGGCAGCGACCTCGATTTCGAGTTCCAGCGCCTGCACGGCATGGGCGAGGAGCTCTACGGCGAGGTGGTGGGTGCCGACAAGCTCGGCCTCAACTGCCGGGTCTACGCTCCCGTGGGCAGCCACGAGGACCTCTTGCCCTATCTCGTGCGGCGGCTGCTGGAGAACGGCGCCAACACTTCCTTCGTGAACCGCATCATCGACGAGAAGGTGCTGGTGGAGGCCATCGTGGCGGACCCGGTGGCGGAGGTGGAGGCGCTCAGCGTGAAACCGCACCCCCGCATCCCGCTGCCGGTCGACATCTACGGCGCCGCCCGCAAGAACTCCCAGGGCGTGAACCTGGCGGACGAGACGCGCCTCGCCAAGCTCGCCGCCGACATGCAGAAGGTCTTCAAGCGCGAGTGGCATGCCGCGCCCATCGTGGGCGGCAAGGAGCTCGGCGGCAAGGAGAAGCCCTCCCTGAACCCGGTGGACAACCGCGAGAGTGTGGGCGTGATCCGCGAGGCCGACGCCGACGCCATCCGCCAGGCGGTGGACGTGGCGGTGGCGGCCCAGCCCGCCTGGGACATGACGCCGGCATCCGAGCGGGCCCGCATCCTGCGCAAGGCCGCGGACCTGTTCGAAGAGCATCATGCCGAGCTCATGGCCCTCTGCGTGCGCGAAGCCGGCAAGTCCATCCCCGATTCCGTCGCGGAAGTACGCGAGGCGGTGGACTTCCTGCGCTACTACGCCGAGCGCGCCGAAGAGGACTTCGGCAAGCCCACCCGCCTGCCGGGTCCCACCGGCGAGTCCAACGAGCTGTGGTTGCAGGGTCGCGGGGTGTTCGTGTGCATCTCCCCCTGGAACTTCCCGCTAGCCATCTTCACCGGCCAGATGGCGGCGGCCCTCGCTTCCGGCAACGCGGTGCTCACCAAGCCCGCGGAGCAGACCTCCCTCATCGGCGCCCAGGCGGTGCGGTTGCTGCATCAGGCCGGCGTCCCCGGCGGCGTGCTCAACTTCATCCCGGGCCGCGGCTCGGTGGTGGGTCAGTATGCGGTGGCGGACCCGCGCATCGCGGGCGTGGCCTTCACCGGCTCCACGGAGACCGCCAAGGTCATCCACCAGACCCTCGCCAACCGCGAAGGCATCATCCCGGCGCTCATCGCCGAGACCGGCGGCCAGAACGCCATGCTCGTGGATTCCTCGGCGCTGCCGGAACAGGTGGTGCTGGACGTGGTGGCGAGCTCCTTCAACAGCGCCGGCCAACGCTGCTCCGCGCTGCGGGTGCTGTTCGTGCAGGAAGAGATCGCCGACCGGGTCATCGAGGTGCTGGCCGGTTACTTGGATGAGCTCGTGATCGGCAACCCGGCCTGGCTCTCCACCGATGTGGGTCCGGTCATCGACGCCGCCGCCAAGAAGGTGTTGGACGAGCACAAGACCTGGATCAAGACCCAGGGCAAGGTGATCCGCGAGCTCAGGATCCCGGATGAGTTCTCCCACGGCACCTACGTGGCGCCGCTGGCGGTGGAACTGCCTAACCTGGACATCCTGAAGCGCGAGGTGTTCGGGCCGGTGCTGCACATCATCCGCTTCAAGGGCACCGAGCTCGACAAGGTGATCGACAGCATCAACCGCACCGGCTACGGCCTGACCCTCGGCGTGCATTCACGCATCGACAGCCAGGCCCAGTACATCCAGCGGAGCGTCCGCGTGGGCAACGTCTACATCAACCGCAACATGATCGGCGCGGTGGTGGGCGTGCAGCCCTTCGGCGGCCAGGGCCTGTCGGGCACCGGCCCCAAGGCGGGCGGTCCCCACTACATGCACCGCTTCGCCACGGAACGCACCGTCACCATCAACACCGCGGCGGTGGGCGGCAACGCCAGCCTGCTCTCCCTCAAGGAGACCTGAGCCGCCATGGCCGTCAGCATCTTCGACGTCTTCAAGATCGGCGTGGGGCCCTCCAGCTCCCACACCGTGGGCCCCATGCGCGCGGCACGGCAGTTCCTGCTGGACCTGGAGAAGCAGGGCCTGTTCGGTCGCACCGCCCAGGTGGCGGTGCAGCTCTACGGCTCCCTGGCGCTCACCGGCAAGGGCCACGGCACCGACCGGGCCGTGCTCTTGGGCCTGGAGGGCGAGACCCCGGACGGCATCGACCCCGACACCATCGCGGCACGTCTGCAGCGCATCCGCCAGGACGGGCGCATCAATCTCCTGGGCAAGCGGGAGATAGCTTTCGACGAGCCCCTGGACCTCCTGATGCATCGCGACCAGGTTTTACCTAAGCATTCCAACGGCATGCGCTTCACGGCCCTGGACGACAAGAAGCAGACCCTGCTGGCCGAGGAGTTCTACTCCATCGGTGGCGGCTTCATCGTGCGCGCCGACGAGCGGGGTGCCGCTGCGACCGAAGTGAAGCTGCCTTATGAGTTCACCTCCGGTGACGAGCTGCTGGCCCTCTGCCGCGCGCACGGCCTGAAGGTCGACCAGCTGGTGCTCGCGAACGAGAAAGCCTGGCGCAGCGAAGCCGAGACCCGCAAGGGGTTGCTGCACATCTGGCAGGTGATGCAGGCCTGCGTGGCCCGCGGTACCCGTGAGACCGGCGAATTGCCCGGCGGTCTGCACGTGCAGCGCCGCGCGCCGATCCTGCACGCGCGCCTCGCCGCCCAGAAGAAGAGCACGGCTCTCGATGCCTTGGACTGGGTGAACCTCTGGGCGCTGGCGGTGAACGAAGAGAACGCCGCCGGTGGACGGGTCGTGACTGCACCCACCAACGGTGCCGCTGGCATCATCCCGGCGGTGATGCATTATTACCAGCGCTTCGTGGAAGGCGCGGACGAGGAGGGCATCGTCCGCTTCCTGCTCACCGCCGGCGCCATCGGTATGCTCTACAAGCGCAACGCCTCGATCTCCGGTGCCGAGATGGGTTGCCAGGGGGAGGTGGGCGTGGCCTGCTCCATGGCGGCGGGCGGACTCGTCTCGGCCATGGGCGGCAGCGACGCCCAGGTGGAGAACGCCGCGGAGATCGGCATGGAGCACAACCTGGGGCTCACCTGCGACCCGGTGGGCGGCTTGGTGCAGATCCCCTGCATCGAGCGCAACGCCATGGGTTCCATCAAGGCCATCAACGCCGCGCGTCTCGCCATGCACGGCGACGGCGAGCACCGGGTGTCCCTGGACCAGGTGATCAACACCATGCGCCAGACCGGACTCGACATGCGCAGCATCTACAAAGAGACTTCCCTGGGGGGGCTCGCGGTCAACGTCCCCGAGTGCTGAGCCCGCAGGCTGCTTAAATATCCGCCAGCTTTGGGATAGTAGTCCCAACCCCTATTGATATGTTAAAACCAAGGGACGCCCATTGGGCGCGGAAGGGGAAGTGCTGGGGATGGGGAAGTTCCGCTCCCGTCGAGCTCTGGGCAGCGTCCGCGGCAGCTACCTGATCGCGCTGGCGGCCCTGGCCGCCGGCCTCACCCTCACCGCGGTGACCTATCGCATCACCCACGGCAACGAGGTGGCGGCGCACCAGGCGCGTTTCACCCTCTACGCCAGCCAGGTGGCGGACACGGTGAACGCGCGCTTCGCCCAGTACCTCTCGGTGCTGGACAGCGGCGCGGGCCTGTTCGCCGCATCCGGCCGGGTGCATCGCGCGGATTGGAAGAAGTTCGCGGATACCATCGGCCTGCAGGACAAGTATCCCGGTATCTCCAGCCTGGAGTACCTGGCCTATGTCCAAGATGCGGATATCCAGCGCTTCATCACCGAGACCCGCGACGACGGCGCGCCGGACTATCAACTCAAGCCAGAAGGGCAACGGCCCTATTATTGCCCCATAACCTACAACGTCCCCAAGCAACGCGATGTAGAGGGTTACGATCCCTGCAGGGTGTCGCGCTCGGGCACCGATGTGCTGATGCGCGCCCGGGACAGCGGTCTTAGCAGCGTGAGCAAGCCGCTCGAGTTGCGCGACGAGTCGGGCGTCGACCACCGCGCCGTGGTGGCGGTGCATCCCCTGTACCGGCAAGGCATGGATACCGGCAGCGTCGCGGGCCGACGCGCAGCCCTGTACGGCTGGGTGGCCGTCACGCTGCCGATGGACCGGGTGCTGCAGGCGGTCATGCCGCCCGGCTTGCCGCTCGACGTGCAGATCCGCGATGCGGCCGTGCCCGGCGACGAAGGCTTCATCTACGCCCGCGGCAATCCCGCTGTAGCGGACCAGCATTGGTGGGCGAACATAGGCCGCGTCCATTCCGTGTATTCCACGACGCTTACCCTGGGTGGGCGCAGCTGGCTCATGGACTTCTCGGAGCCTCCTGCCGTGGTCTGGTTACCGCTCATCATGGTGCTCGCGGGCATCATGGTGAGCGTGCCCCTGGCGCTGCTGGTGCTGAACCTCGGGCTCACCCGCAGCCGTGCATTGCGGCTCGCGGAGCGCATGACCGTGTCCCTGCGCGAGCAGCAGCAACTCCTGTCCTCCATCACCGGCAACATCTCCGACGGCATCTACCGCAGCACCCCGGACAAAGGGATGATCTACGCCAACGAGGCCTTGGCACGCATGTTCGGCTACGCGAGCGTCGCAGAGCTCATGAGCGTCGCCGGGCCCATCCTCTACGCCAATCCGCGCCGGCGCCGGGAACTGGAGGCCCTCCTGGACGAGCACGGCCAGTATCACAACGAGGAAGTGGAGTACCAGCGCAAGGACGGCACCCGCTTCTACGGCGCCAACAGCGCCATCACCGTCAAGGACGCGGAGGGGGTGCCGCTGTATTTCGACGGCGTCATCGCCGATGTCACCGAGCGCAAGCGTGCCGAGCAGCAGGTCTACCAGCTCGCCCATTACGACAGTCTCACGGGCCTGCCGAACCGCACGCTGCTGCGCGACCGCCTGGGGCAGGCCATCAACGATGCGCGCCGCCGTGACGCGCGCCTGGCGGTGCTGTTCCTGGACTTGGACCGCTTCAAGACCGTCAACGACTCCTTGGGCCATGAGACCGGCGATCGGTTGCTGCAGGCGGTGGCCACCCGTCTGCGCGAGCACCTGCGTGACAGCGACACCATCAGCCGCCAGGGCGGGGACGAGTTCCTGCTGATCCTGCGGGATGTGAACGATGCCCACGGCGTGGCGCGTTTCGCCGAGAAGCTCCTCGAGACTGTAGCCAAGCCTTATACCCTGGGCGAGTACGAGCTGCACATCACTCCGAGCATCGGCATCAGCCTGTTCCCGGATGACGCGACCGACATCGATGCCCTGATCCGCAACGCGGACGCGGCCA
This sequence comes from Gammaproteobacteria bacterium, assembly GCA_035946515.1. Lineage (GTDB taxonomy): Bacteria > Pseudomonadota > Gammaproteobacteria > Natronospirales > REEB76 > DASUBN01. The sequence continues at coordinate 7,332 of DASYZF010000094.1, forward strand.
TGTACCAGGCCAAGGAGAACGGGCGCTTCAGTTACCAGTTCTACACCCAGGAGATGAACACCCGCGCCTATGAGCGCCTGTCGCTGGAGGGCAACCTGCGCCTAGCCATCCAGCGCAACGAGTTCAGCCTGCATTACCAGCCGCAGATCCACCTCAAGACCGGCCGCATCGTCGGTATGGAGGCGCTGCTGCGCTGGAACCGCGCCGGCCACGACGCCGTCCCGCCTGCGGTGTTCGTGCCCATCCTGGAGAGCAGCGGCATGATCGGAGAGGTGGGGGAGTGGGTGCTGCGCGAGGCCTGCCGCCAGAACCGCGAATGGCAGCAGCAGGGTCTGCCGCCGCTGCCGGTGGCGGTGAACCTCTCCGCCATCCAGTTCAACCGCCGCAACATGGCCGACATGATCGGTGACATCCTCGCCGAGACCGGTCTCGCGCCCCCTTGCCTAGAGCTCGAGTTCACCGAGAGCGCGGTGATGCGCGACACCCGCGACGTGGGCAACACCATCAACCGCCTCGACGAACTCGGCGTGAAGCTCGCCCTGGACGACTTCGGCACGGGCTATTCCTCCCTGAGTTACCTGCGCCGTTTCCATCTGGACAAGATCAAGATCGACCAGTCCTTCGTGCGCGACATCGGTGTCGATCCGGACGACGCCGCCATCACCGTGGCCATCATTGGCATGGCCCGGAACCTCAAAGTGGCGGTGGTCGCCGAGGGGGTGGAGAACCGGGAGCAGGCGGAATTCCTGCGTAGCCATGGCTGTGATGCCTTCCAGGGTTATTACTTCAGCAAGCCGCTTGCCGCCGGTGCATTCGCTTCATTCTTGAAGAGCGATTACCGGCTGGTCATCTGAGCTTCGCGCCTGCAAGCCGGGCGCCGTTCATATATCCTGTCCGCCCGCCAGCGGACTCGGAGGCCCCGTGGACAAGCTCGAGCTCATCATCGGCAACAAGGCCTATTCTTCCTGGTCCCTGCGCCCCTGGCTCGCGCTCAAACACGCCGGAGCGGCTTTCATCGAGACGCGCATCGCCTTGTACCGGGCCGGCTTCAAGCAGGAAGTGCTGCATTACAACCCGGCCGGCAAGGTGCCGGCGCTCAAGCACGGCGCCGTCACCGTCTGGGAGTCCCTCGCCATCTGCGAGTACCTGGCCGACCTGTTCCCGGCCGCGAAGCTATGGCCCGAGGCGCTGGCGGGGCGCGCCCGTGCCCGCAGCATCAGCACCGAGATGCACGCCGGTTTCGGCACCCTGCGCAGCATGATGCCCATGAATTGCCGCGCTACCGGCCGCCGCGTGACGCACACGGCGGAGCTGGACGCGGACATCCAGCGGGTGGAGAGGGTATGGAACGATTGCCGCGCCGATCAACCCCCCGGCCCCTGGCTCTTCGGACCTTTCACCATCGCCGATGCCATGTTCGCGCCTGTGGCGCTGCGCTTCGTCACCTACGGGGTGACGCTCGGGGGCGAGGCCGGTGCTTACGTGCAGACAGTGCGGAACCACGGGCCGGTCAAGGAATGGATCGCCGCGGCGGAGCAGGAGCCCGAGTTCATCGAGTCCAGCGAAGTCGGCAAGTGAACAAGGAGACGGCGCCCATCGCCGGCATGCTCACGCCGGCGGAGTACCAGCTGCTCGCAGCACCGGCTTTGCAGGTGGCGGCGGAACAGGCGGCTCGACGCGGCGATCCGCATCTCTTCAACGACATGCCGAGCATGCTGGCGCTGCTCGGCATGGTGAGTGCGCTCGTGCACGCCTACCTGGAAGGGAACCCGGGTCCCGAGGCCTCGCCCCGCGAGGTGCTGGCAGCGGCGCCGCTCGCCGTCTGCGCCCTGGTGTTCACGGAATCGGGGCTCGAAGCGCCCACGGTGGAACAGTGCCTGCAGGCCTTGTCGGCCGCCTACCTGCAGTTGCTGCGTCAGGGCATCCTGGGTCCCCAGGATGCCTACGTGGGCAAGGCTTATGGCGAGCTCACGGCAGGGGACAGGGAGGGGGGTGTAAGGTCCCTGCGGCAGGCGGCTTTTGCCATGGTCCAGGCTGTGGAAATCTGGGAAAGCAGGCAGAGACCGGGAGAAGCCAGCTCACAGTGAAATCCGCTTGATTTCATCGAGTACCTGTATATAATTACAGAAACTGTATCTTTAATCAGGTACTGAAAGGCTGGATTTATGGCCGATATCACCGCACGGCAGCAGCAAATACTCGAGCTTATTCAGCA
>DASYZF010000095.1:0-5932 GCA_035946515.1 Gammaproteobacteria bacterium
GAGCGCTTCACCCTGAACGCCCAGCGCCACACCCTCTACCTCTTCAAGCAGCTCACCCGGGAGCTCAACCGCCAGGAAGTGGCCATCTGGAAGAAGGTGATCCGGGTCATCAGCCACGAACTCAACAACTCGCTGGCTCCCATCTCCTCCATGGCCCACTCCGGCGGCATCCTGTCGCGGGACCTGGCTTCGCCGCGCCTGGAGAGCGTGTTCGCGAGCATCGAGGAGCGGGCGCAGCACCTCAAGAGTTTCATCGACGGCTACGCACGCTTCGCCAAGCTGCCCGCGCCGCGCCTCACGGCGGTGCCCTGGGAACCCTTCCTGGCCTCACTGCGGGTGCTCGCACCCTTCTCGCTGGAAGGCACCCTGCCCGCCGCCCCCGGCGGCTTCGACCCCAGCCAGATGCAGCAGGTGCTCATCAACCTGCTCAAGAATGCCCACGAGTCCGGCTCGCCGGAAGCGGCCGTGACCTTGCGCGTGCGCCAGGACGGCGAGGGCCTGAGGCTCGACGTGGCCGATGCCGGCCCCGGCATGGCGCCGGAAGTGCTGGAGCAGGCGCTCCTGCCTTTCTATTCCACCAAGCAGTCCGGCACGGGCCTGGGGCTACCGCTCTGCCGCGAGATCGTGGAAGCGCATGGCGGGAGGCTCAGTCTGGCCAACAGAGCCGCAGGCGGATTGCTGGTGAGCATCTGGCTGCCAGCACGCGCCACCCCCAGCCATTGAGGCTTCAGCGTAGCTCCGAGAGCAGACGCCGTATGAGTCCCTCCGCCTGACCGAGATACCCCTCACCGAACAGGTTGAGGTGGTTCAGCACGTGATAGAGATTGTAGAGGTCGCGGCGCACGCCATAGCCCGGATCCAGCGGCGCGTGGGTGCGGTAGGCGGCGTAGAACTCCGCACCGAACCCCCCAAAGAGCTCGGTCATGGCGATATCCGCCTCCCGGTCGCCGTGATATACCGCCGGGTCGAACACCGCGGCCCCGCCGTCCGCGAGCACGCCCCAGTTGCCGCCCCAGAGGTCACCGTGCAGCAGCGAAGGCTTGGGCCTGTAGCCCGCGAACAGCTCCGGCAATTCCGCGGCAAGCTCCGAGCCCTGCTCCTGCAAACGGCCCCGGTGACCGTTCTCGGCAGCGAGACGCAGCTGGAAGAGCAGCCGCTGCTCCCGGAAGAACCCGACCCAGTCCGCCGCCGGGGTGTTGAACTGCGGCGTGGCGCCGATGAAGTTGTGCTGCCGCCAGCCGTAGCCGGCGACGGGGGCGAGGTGCAGTCCCGCGAGCGCCTCGCCTAGGCGCGCACCGGCCTGGGCGCGCTGCCCGTTCAACTGCAACCACTCGGTCACCAGGAAACCTTCGTCATCGCCGTCCACGGCCTCGATCCGCGGTACCCGCACCGTGGCAGTGGCCGCCAGCGCCTCGACCCCGTCGGCCTCCGCGGCCAGCACCGCGCCGTCGCCGCTCTTCACGAACCAGGATTCGCCGCCCGCCGCGAGGCGCCAGCGCGCACCACCCACCCCCTCCCCCAGGGCGCGCCAAGCCACAGGTCCCGGGAGCGGCCGCGTCTCCCGCAGACGTTGCTCCACCCGTGTCTGCCAATCCGCGGACGCCATATCCCGAGCCCTTAGCAAGCCTCATATCCGGGGGTTAGTATGAAGCGTGCGCCGGGACCCCGGCGACCACGCTCAACCGAATACACAGGGGGTTCCCATGCTGAGGATGTCGTTCCTGCTCGCCGCCACTGCGCTGGCCCTGCCGGCGCTGGCGGATACCCACATCTCCTACGTGGATGACAACGGCCAGCCGTCGTCCCAGATCTACGTGAAGGGCGGCAAGGTGCGCATGGAGAGCGGCTCCCAGGAGCGCGGCATCGCCATCTACGACGCTGCCAGCAACACCGTCACGGTGCTCATGCCCGAGCACAAGCAGTACATGGTGTTCGACCAGAAGACCGCCGCACAGATGGGCGCGCAGCTGCAGGGCGCGAACGACCAGGTGCAGGCCGCCATGCAGGCCCACCAGGGCCAGATGGACCAAGCCAACCAGCAGATGCAGGCGGCCCTGGCCAAGATGTCGCCGGAACAGCGCGCCCAGGTGGAGCAGATGATGGCGGCCCACGGCAGCGCGAACCCCGGTGTCATGGCCGGCATCCAGAGCGGCAGCGCCAGCGGCTTCCAGGCCAAGGACTTGGGCACCAGCGAGACCATCGCGGGCCACAGCTGCAAGGACGTGCAGATGATGATGGGCAGCCGGCCCATCTCCACCGCCTGCGTGGTGTCCTCGGTGGCCTCGCTCGGGATACCGGGCGCCGACCTCAAGACCCTGCAGGACATGCGCGACGGCATGCAGAAGCTCGTCTCCCAGATGGGCCCGATGGCCCAGGGCATGTCCGGGATGATGAACCAGGGCTTCGCCCTCAAGACCACCCGCCAGAGCTACCAGGGCTACAACCGCGTGACCTTGACCGACACCTTCAAGTCCGTGTCCACCGGCAGCCTCACGGGTTCCCTGTTCGAGGTGCCGGCCGGCTACAGCCAGACCAGCATGCAGGAGCTGATGCAGGGCGGTCATCCCTAAAGACGCGCGTCTGGACTGGAAAAGCAGAGAGCGCGGATCTTCCGATTCGCGCTCTCTGCTTTTCCAAGGCTTCCGAATTCTTTAGCGGGGCATCAAACCAGTAGCTGCTTGACCCGGCTATGCAGCGGGCTGGACCTGGGGAAGTGCGCCAGCAGGAACTGCATCTGGTCGGCCAGGATGCGACGGCCCTTCAGGAAGATGTATTCCGCGTGGTTGGGGGTGAAGGGGATGGCGAGCAACTGCATGCGCGCCTCCTCCGGCGTGCGTCCCGCCTTGTGGTTGTTGCAGCGCTTGCAGGCGGTCACCACGTTGGTCCAGTTGTCGTGGCCGCCGCGGCTCAAGGGGGTGACGTGCTCGCGGGAGAGCTCGCCCGTGGAGAAGCGCTTGCCGCAGTACATGCACACGTGGGCATCGCGCTTGAACAGGGTGTGGTTGTTGAGCGGCGGTACGTAGTGCGCACGGGCCTTGGCGAGGGCGTGGTTGTTGCCGTAGGTGGCGATGATGGAGTTGACCTCGATCACGCTGCGCCGGCCGGTCTTGGCGTTGATGCCGCCGTGCAGCCGGAACACCGGGCTGCCGTAGCCATAAGCCACCTGATCCAGGTGGTACAGCTTGACCGCATCCTGGTAGTCGATCCACTCGAGCGGCACGCCCGCCGAGTCAGTACGCAGCACTTCTTGCGAGAGGTCGTTCACCTGATACCCCTGCCGCAACCGATAGTCCCGGCATATATTGCAGGAATGACCTTAAAAAGCAATGACAAGCCCTTCCTGCACCCGACATAAAGGGGGCCGCGGTGGCAGAATAGGCCGGCCGGGCCGGTGCGCAGCCTGCCCAAAACAACGGGAAATCCATGGCCATCAAGCTGTTCGTAGCCAAGGAACTCCACCCCGGCGAGCGCCGCGTCGCCATGAGCCCGCCGGTGGCGGCGAAGCTCAAGACCCTGGGGGTGGAACTCATGCTGCAACCCGGGGCCGGCGAACGGGCGGGGTTGCCCGACGCCGCCTTCGGTGCCGGGGCGCTCCTCGAACCCGCCGCCGCCATCCCCCAGGCGGACGTGGTGTTCCGGGTGACGCCGCCGCCCGTGGACAACATCCCGAAGATGCGGCGCGGCTCGGTGCTCGTGGCCTTCCTGCAACCCCACAAGGAACCGGAGCGCTTCAAGGCGCTGCGTGATGCCGGCGTGACGGCCTTCGCCATGGAGCTCGTGCCGCGCATCTCCCGCGCCCAGGCCATGGATGCGCTCTCCTCGCAAGCCGCCGCCGCGGGCTACAAGGCGGCGCTCATCGCCGCCGAGAAGCTCGGCCGCTTCTTCCCCATGCTCACCACCGCCGCCGGCACCATCCGCCCCGCCAAGGTGCTGGTGGTGGGCGCCGGCGTCGCCGGGCTCCAGGCCATCGCCACCGCCCGGCGCCTCGGCGCCATGGTGGAAGGCTACGACGTGCGCGCCGCGGCGCGCGAGCAGGTGGAATCCCTGGGCGCCAAGTTCGTGGACACCGGCGTCTCGGCGGAGGGCACGGGCGGCTACGCCCGCGAGCTCACCGCCGAGGAGAAACACAAGCAGCAGGACGCTCTCGCCAAGCACCTGGCTCAGGCGGACGCGGTTATCACCACCGCCGCCATCCCGGGCCGGCCGGCGCCCAAGATCATCACCCGCGCCATGGTCGAGGCCATGAAGCCGGGCGCGGTGATCGTGGACCTCGCCGCCGAGACTGGCGGCAACTGCGAGCTCACCCAAGCCGGCGAGGACGTGATGCAGGGCCTGGTGCTGGTCTCGGGCCCGCTGAACCTGCCGAGCATGCTGGCGGAGCACGCCAGCGACATGTACGCCCGCAACCTGCTCAACTTCTTCACGCCGCTGGTGAAGGACGGCAAGCTCGCCATCGACTGGAACGACGAGGTCTACGCCAAGAGCGTGGTGACCCACGACGGCAAGATCCTGCACGGCGAAGCGAAATAACACGAACATCCACGGGATGTTCGTGTAGCCCAGCGCAGGCACAGGGATGTACGGGCCGATTGGCACCAGGGATGGCTGGAACTGAACGCTATGAGGACAAAACAATGATCGATGGATTCATAGCCATATACATCTTCATGCTGGCCGGCTTCACCGGGTACGAGGTGATCTCCCGGGTGCCGGTGATCCTGCACACCCCCCTCATGTCCGGCTCCAACTTCGTGCACGGCATCGTGCTGGTGGGCGCCATGGTGGCCTTGGGGCAGGCCAGCGGCCCCGTGGAGCAGGTCATCGGCTTCATCGGCGTGGCGCTCGCCGCCGGCAACGCGGTGGGCGGCTACGTGGTGACCGAGCGCATGCTGGAGATGTTCAAGACCAGCGGCGGCAAGCCGGGGAAGGCCCCATGAACCTCTCCCTCGCCCTCATCGACGGCCTGATCCAGGCGGCCTATCTCCTGGCCGCCCTGCTGTTCATCCTGGGCCTGAAGCGCATGAGCTCCCCCAAGGGGGCCCGCGGCGGCATCGTCTGGGCCGGCTTGGGGATGGCCATCGCCACCCTCATCACCTTCCTCTATCCCGGGATGCACAACTTCGGCCTCATGCTCGCCGCCATCCTCATCGGCGGCGTCGCCGCCTGGTGGAGCGGCAAGCGCGTGCCCATGACCGCCATGCCCCAGATGGTGGCGCTCTACAACGGCATGGGCGGCGGCGCGGCCGCGGCCATCGCCGGTGCGGAACTGCTGCATGCCGGCAGCCTTGGCATGGCGGCGCGGGTCCTGGGCGTGGCCGGCGCGCTCATCGGCACCGTGTCCTTCAGCGGCAGCCTCATCGCCTTCGGCAAGCTGCAGGGGCTCATCAACAAGTCGCTGCGCTTCAAGGGTCAGCAGCTCGTGAACCTGCTGGTGTTCCTGCTGGCGCTGGTGCACGGGGGGCTCATCGCCGCCGGCTACCGGCCGGACGACGCGAGCATCGTCGTGCTGTTCTTCGCTTTCTCCCTGGTCTTCGGCGTGCTCATGACCGTGCCCATCGGCGGCGCCGACATGCCGGTGGTGATCTCCCTCTACAACGCCTTCACCGGCCTCGCCGTGGCCTTCGAGGGCTTCGTGCTGCAGAACGCCGCCATGATCATCGCCGGCACGGTGGTGGGTTCGGCCGGCACCCTGCTCACCCAGCTCATGGCGAAAGCCATGAACCGTTCCATCGGCAACGTGCTGTTCTCCAACTTCGGCGAGACCTCGGCCGCCACCGGCGAGGTGACCGGGAGCCTCAAGCCCATCGAAGCGGCAGACGCTGCCGTGATGATGGCCTACGCCACCAAGGTGATCGTGGTGCCGGGCTACGGCATGGCCGTGGCCCAGGCCCAGCACAAGGTCTGGGAGCTGACCCAGCTCCTGCAGCACCGC